>JAOZKP010000033.1 GCA_029935295.1 bacterium
CCAGCATTTAATACAGTCTTATAGGGAATATACTGAGAGTTGTTACTCTGGCATACAAGAGAGAGCAAGTAAAGGAAAAATTTCGTCCAAAATCAGGGAAGCTCTTGGATCAGGTGCGCGAGGTACCTCGGTATCATCATGCCTACAGTACTGAGCAGACCTATTGTCAGTGGATATTGCGTTATGTTCGTTTTTTGGCAACAGTACGCATCCCCGTGATTTGACTTTTCGGGATGTTGAGAGTTTTTTGTTCGATATGGCGGTCAGATGTGAGGTGTCGGTATCGACCCAGAGACAGGCTTTGAATGCGCTGGTTTTTCTTTATAGAGAAGTGCTGGAGTCCCATTACCAGCCCCTTGGATGGTAATGGGACTCCAGCGATAGAGGCTATTTCCGGCTGGTTTGTTTTTTATTTTCTTTGATTTCATAAAGCGCTTTATCTGCTGCTTTGTGCAGCTGTTCGGCGGAAGTTGCCGGAAAGTCAGGATAGGTAGCTAGACCCGCACTCATTTTGAAAGTGAGGCTGGTTTCAGAGTCGACAGTTATTTTACTTTTAGCGGCAAGTTTTGTAAATTTGTTAATGACAATCTGGGCCTGTTCCCGGTTGGTATAAGGCAGGATTATAGTGAATTCGTCGCCGCCGTAGCGTAAGCCGATATCATGTTGTCGGAGATTATTTTTGATTAAAGATCCGACGGCCTGCAGGACCTGATCACCGGCGGCATGTCCATAGTTGTCATTGATTGATTTGAATTCATCAAGGTCGATCATGATCAGACTTAAAGGGTGGTTATAGCGGCTTGATCTGGAGAATTCGATCGGTAAAATCTCATCCAGGACCCGGCGATTGTAGAGTTTTGTTAGTGGATCAGTGCGCAGCAGGGTCTGAAGCTGGGCGGTTAAAAGATTGTTTTCAATAACCGTGGCCAGTTTACGGCCCAGACTTTCGACCGCATCAGTGGGGGTGCCGGGAACAAATTTTTCCGGATCGGGACTTGCCAGGTTGAGAACGCCAATGGTGCGTGAGTTGCTGAATAGAGGAATGAAAGCCGCAGAAGCAATGTCGGGGGCTGTTTCCGGCTCATATTCAAACAGGGCGACCAGTTTTTGCGCGGGATTTTGGGTTACCATGGGGGCATGGTTGGGAAAGTGCCGCTGGTAGTCATCTTCACTGATTGATGTGACCGCCGGTGGCGGGCTTACCTGCTCATTTGGATTTATCTGTTCAAGGATATTCTGAAATTCGATGCCTGAACTCTGTTTGACATCCTCAAGAAGAGCGATATTGGCAATCGGGATGGCAAAATCAGATGCAAGGTATTTCTGAATCTCAGCTGCCAGACTGTTGAGGTTATCCACCTTCAGAATCTTCTCTTCCAGTATCTCGAAACGTTGATGTTGGGTTTCACGTTCGCGGGCAAGGTTCTCAAAACTTTTCAGAGTGCGGCTGAGTTCCTGATTTTGATCACGAAGTTCCTGGTTCTCTTTGAAAATTTTATCAAAAATAGCCTGTCTTGCGTCAATGACTGTATTATGGGGCTTGGTTTTATTAGTGTTCATCAGTCTCTCTTTCTTTACGTAAAATTTAGGGTCTCAGAAATGGTTTAAGGGGACAATCGTTGCATTTTTGCTGGTTCGGGCGACAGAAATTTTTTCCGATCTGGACAAACAGGGCATGAAAATCGTTGAAGAGTGATACCTCTGCCGGCAGTTCTTGGGTGAACATTTTCTGGGCTTCTATGTAGCCGGCATTTTCCGGCAGCCATTTATGTCTTTTACTGATTCTTAGGGTATAGGTATCGATGACGAATATGGGGCGTTCGAATGCGTAAAGGAGAATGCTGTCAGCCGTTTCCGGGCCGACTCCGTGGAGATCAAGCAGCCACTCTCTAAGTTTTGCGGTCGCAATGGTTTCGAGTGTTTGTAAACCACCGGTATTGACAATGGCCTCGGCCAGATTTTTAAGTCGTCGACTTTTCTGACGGAAATAGCCGGATGGTTTGATCAGAGATTCGATTTCGGTAAGCGGAGTGTCCAGGATGGCGGAGAAAGAGAGGAGATTTTTCAGGCGCAGATTGGTAAGCGCTTTTTCAACATTATTCCAGGTTGTATTCTGGGTTAAAAGGGCGCCAATGATCATCTCTTCCGGCCCCTCAGCCGGCCACCAGTTCTGGGGCCCGAAAGCTGTGGTCAAGGACTCATAGACAGCGATAAGATTATTATTACAAACTTTAGACAAAGATGGTGAAGCAGTGTTTGCTTCACCATCTTTTTTTTTGCAATCAGTCAACTATCAACTGTCCGAAATTGCCGCTTGTGCCGCCGCCAGACGGGCAATCGGCACCCGGAACGGGGAGCAGCTGACGTAATTTAAGGCAGTACGGTGGCAGAAGGCAATCGATTTGGGTTCGCCGCCGTGTTCACCGCAGATACCGACTTTAAGATTAGGCCGGGTGGTTCGGCCCCGGGTAACTCCGATTTCAACAAGTGCGCCGACGCCGTCAATGTCAATACTGACAAATGGGTCATTGGCAAAAATTTTCTTGTCGGTGTAGTCGGACAGGAATTTGCCGGCATCATCGCGGCTGAGACCGTATGTAGTCTGGGTTAAGTCATTGGTGCCGAAAGAGAAAAATTCGGCTTCCTGAGCGATAACATCAGCCGTCAGGGCCGCACGCGGCAGTTCAATCATCGTGCCGATCATATATTCAATTGCGGTGCCGGAGGCGGCGATAATTTCGTCACAGATTATTTTACTTCTATCCTTTAAAAATTTGAGTTCATTGACATCTGCCACCAGTGGAATCATGATTTCCGGGATAACTTTAATTCCGGCTTTTGCAACCTCGCAAGCGGCTTCAATAATTGCCCGCACCTGCATGTCATAGATTTCCGGATAGGAGATGCCGAGGCGGCAGCCGCGATGACCGAGCATCGGGTTGAATTCATGCAGAGCTTCAGTTCTCTCCTTCAGGGCAGCAAGTGAAACTCCCATGATATCTGCCAGTTCCTTAATGTCATCCTCGTTCTGCGGCAGAAATTCATGCAGGGGTGGGTCGAGCAGACGTACGGTTACTGGGAGTCCGTCCATTGCTTTAAAGATGCCGATAAAATCACTTTTCTGTTCCGGCAGCAGTTTGGCCAGAGCCAGTTTGCGGCCATCAAGATTGTCAGCCAGGATCATCTCGCGTACAGCTCGGATGCGTTTTTCTTCAAAAAACATATGCTCAGTCCGGCAGAGGCCGATGCCTTCGGCCCCGAAGCCCCGGGCAACAGTGGCATCGTGCGGGGTGTCGGCATTGGTGCGAACATTGAGTTTGCGGAATTTATCGGCCCACTCCATGAAAGTCTGAAAATCACTGTCAAGTTGTGGAATAATGGTTGCGATTTTACCGGTGAAAACTTCGCCGGTTGATCCGTCCAAGGTAATAATATCACCTTTTTTGAACAGGGAAGTACCGACTTTGAATGTATCATTTTCATAATCTACAAAAATTTCACTGCAACCGGCAACACAGCATTTACCCATACCCCGGGCCACCACCGCCGCATGTGAAGTCATACCGCCGCGTGAGGTTAAAATACCCTGGGCAGCATTCATGCCGTTGATATCTTCAGGTGAAGTTTCGGCCCGGACCAATATCACTTTATGACCATCGGCATTCATGGTTTCAGCTTCATCAGCGCAGAAAACAATTTCCCCGCAAGCAGCTCCAGGGGAGGCCGGCAGACCTTTGGCGATAAGGGTTTTATCGGCATCAGGGTCAAGAGTCGGGTGGAGAAGATTATCAAGTTTGTCAGCTTCGACCCGCATGACCGCTTCACGTTTATCGATCAGGCCTTCAGCGACCATGTCAATCGCGATTTTGATTGCGGCTTTGACCGTACGTTTACCGTTGCGGGTCTGCAGCAGCCAGAGTTTATGATTTTCAATCGTAAACTCAAGATCCTGCATGTCGGTATAATGTTTCTCAAGTTTCTGGTAGACTGTGACCAATTCGCTATAGAGATCGGGCATCACTGTTTCCAGTGAAGGCAGGGTGGAGTCTTTGCGGCCAACTTCATTGATTGGCTGCGGAGTGCGGATGCCGGCAACGACATCTTCACCCTGGGCATTAATCAGAAATTCGCCATAGAAAAGGTTCTCACCGGTCGAAGGATCACGGGTAAAAGCTACCCCGGTGGCACACTCTTCACCCATATTTCCGAAAACCATCGTCTGCACGTTTACAGCTGTTCCCCAGTGATCAGGAATGTCGTTGAGTCGGCGGTAGGTTTCCGCTCGTTTTGTGTTCCAGGAGTCAAAAACTGCTGTGATTGCGCCCCAGAGTTGATCATAGGGATCATCCGGAAAATCAGTGCCGGTTTGTTTCTTGACTTCGGCTTTAAGATCAGCGACCAGTTGTTTGAGATCGTCAGCGTCAAGTTCAGTGTCTAATTCTACACCTTTTTTGGTTTTTGCCTCTTCGAGCAGGACTTCGAGTTTTTCACCCTCAATTCCCATCACGACATTGCCGTACATCTGAATGAAACGACGGTAGCTGTCGTAGGCAAACCGAGCTGAACCTGAACCGGCAATCAGGCCTTTTATGGTTTCATCATTCAAGCCCAGATTCAGCACTGTATCCATCATTCCCGGCATTGAGACCCGGGCGCCGGAGCGGACCGAAAAAAGCAGCGGTTTTTCACTGTTGCCAAAACCTTTTTCCATTGTCACTTCCGTTCTACGCAAGGCCGCACGTACCTGGCCCTCCAGAACCTCTGGATATTGACGCTGGTTTTCATAAAAAGCAACGCAGGTCGCCGTTGTGATCGTAAATCCCGGAGGTACTGGCACTCCAATTTTGATCATTTCCGCCAGGTTTGCACCTTTACCACCCAGCAGATTTTTCATGCCGGCGTTACCTTCGGTATAGTCACCGCCAAAGCTGTAGACAAATTGATCACTCATTGTAAGGAGCCTCCATTAAATAAGAAAAATTGGAAGTTTTTGTGGATAGTTTTAATGTTATAATTTTGCAAAATCAGCAATCTTCTTGAAATCCCCGGCGATTCCCTGGAGCAAGGCCAGGCGGTTTTCACGTATGGCCTGATCGTCCGCCATAACCATGACTTCATTAAAGAAGTTGTCGACACTTTTTCTTAAGTCAGCGACTGTGCTTAAAGCCTGATCATAGTCATTATTGCTGAGTTGACTGTCAATCTTGCCGGCAATTTGCTGCCAGGAGTTGTAAAGATCAGTTTCGGCGTTATCGGTAAATTTGTCGGGATTAAGGGTGTAGCTGGTTTTCTCTTTGCGGGTGATATTCATGATTCTCTTAAAAGCGGTCAGAAGATCAGTGAAATCGTCGCGGTGGCGAAAACGGTCGAGGGCGTTGATGCGTTTGACGGTTGTGACAATATTATCAAAGCCGGTTGCCAGAACCGCTTCAATAACCCCTGAAGGAATCTTATTTGCGGTCAGACTGTGGAAAAGCCGGCCTTTGATAAAGTCAATAACTTCGGCGACAACTGTATCTGTCGGCTGCTCGATTTTACTCTGCAGCAGTTCAGCTGACCGGGTAACAACATCTTTCAAGGAGAGATTGTAGTTGCGATCAAGACAGATATTGATAATTCCTAAAGCTTGGCGTCGCAAGGCGTAGGGGTCAGCACTTCCGGTTGGTTGTAGATTAATGCCGAAACAACCGGTAATAGTATCAATTTTGTCAGCAATCCCGACAATTGCACCGCAATCGTTGCTTGGCAGCGTGCCGCCGGCACCAGTCGGCATGTAGTGTTCATGGATGCCGATAGCGACGGCATCGGTTTCACCGGCAACCCGGGCGTATTCGCGGCCCATAATGCCCTGTAGATCGGAAAACTCACAGACCATGTTGCTCTCTAAGTCAGCTTTGCAGAGTTTGGCGGTTCGGCTGATATCAACTTTCTGTTCCGGGCTGAGTTTTTCAGCAAGAAATTCAGCCAGACTCTTAAAACGTTCAACTTTTTCATACGAGGTACCGAGTTTTGCCTGGAAAACAACTTTCTTAAGGCGTTCAACAAACTCATCCAGGGGTACCTTGAGATCTTCCTGGTAGAAAAATTTAGCGTCATTCAGACGGGCCAACAGAACTCTCTGATTACCTTTAACAACAACTTCAGGATCTCTAGCCACGGTATTGTTAACCGTGATAAAGTTTGCCATCAGGGCCCCGCTATTGTCACGCAGACAGAAGTATTTCTGATGGTAACGCATGACCGAGATCAGCACCTCTTCCGGGAGTTTAAGAAATTCTTTGTCGAAAGAGCCGACAATAGCGTGTGGAAATTCAACAATATTGGCAACCGTTTCCAGGAGCTCCGGATCTTCGATAATGGTTCCGCCGAGATCCTTTTCAATTTCCGCCAGCTGTTTCATGATCATGGTTTTACGTTCACCTTGATCAACGATGATTTTAGCCTGACGGCAGAGCTCAACATAGTCGGCGGGGTTGGCAATGGTGAATTCGTCCGGAGCCATAAAGCGGTGGCCGCGGGAGGTTGCTCCGCTTTCGATATCAGCACATTTGAATTCGATTGTTTCGGTTCCGTAGAGGGCAATCAGCCAATGGATCGGGCGAGCAAAACGGGCTTCGAGGTCATGCCAGCGCATCGATTTGCGGAAAGGAATGGCCATGATGTATTCGGGCAGAGCTTTCGCCAGAAGTGTGACAGTTTGCTGTCCGGTTTCGCGTTTGCGGGCACAGACATATTCACCTTTTTCGGTGTTGACGATCTCCAGTTCTTCCGGTTTGACGCCCTGGCCCCGGGCAAAACCGATACCGGCTTTACTCGGCTTGCCGGATTCATCAAATGCAATCCGTTTAGCCGGACCCATATTTTCCACCACCCGGTCCTCCTGGCCTGAGGCCAGGTTGGTAACCATTAAGGTCAGGCGGCGCGGGGTTACCATGATTTTAATTTCACCATGTTCTAAACGGAGACGGTCGAAAACTTTCTCCGCCTGCACTTTCATGTCAATTATGGCTTTACTTAAAAAACCGGCCGGAATCTCTTCCGTGCCGATTTCAACGAGCAGGTCCTGGGTCATTGTCTATTCCTAATTTTTATCTATTTGAGTGCATTACTGTTGTGCAATTAACTCTTTTATCTTGCTCTCCATTTTGTTGCCGATTTCATTGTTGTAACCAACCACTTTGAATTCGATTGAAGAGTTTTTGTCGAGAAGAATTATAGTCGGCAGTGAAGTTATATTGCCCAAATCTTTAGTGATCGGGTTGTTAGTGCCGATGGCAATCGGGTAAGTGACCTGATTTCGTTTAATAAAATCGGATATTTCAGAGATGTCGCCGCCCTGATCCAGGCATACCCCAATAACCTCGAGGCCCTGATCTTTATAAGTTTCGTAGAGGGTTACGAGGTGTGGGATTGCGGCCCGGCAGGGCGCACACCAGGTTGCCCAGAAGTCGAGAATTACAACTTTACCTTTAAGGGTGTCCCGGGTTATCGGGGTTCCGTCAAGAGAAGTAAGAGAAAAGTTGGGGACAATTTTCGGTGCTTTGGCTTTCTTCTGGCTGTCACCGCAACCGGTTAAAAGGGACAAGGTCAGCAGGGTCAGGCAGATGATCAGGAACCGGCTGCCGGATGAATTTTTAAACATGTTTTTTAACTCCATCTTAAGAGGTGCTGGCTTGACCTCTGATCTCGGGTGCTTTCCGGAGTGAAATATGGTTTTTATAGAGCTCCCGAAAAGGTTGAACTAAAGTGGTTGGTTTTTGTTTGTTACAAGCTTAAATACCGGCCAGCATTTTCTCCAGAGCGTCTTTGGAGGTCATGCCGACAATTTTATCAACTTCTTTGCCCTGGTTGAACATGATTAAAGTCGGAATCCCGCGGACGCCGTACTTCGCAGGGGTGCGCGGGTTTTCGTCAACATTCAGTTTGACGACCTTGATGTCGTCACTGTTTTCACTCGCAAAGTCATCAAGGATCGGAGCTATGGCTGTGCATGGACCGCACCATGTAGCAAAGAAATCAATCAAAACAGGGGTTTTAGAAGTTTTTAAAATTTCAGCAAAACTCTCATCGGTAACTACAGTGACATTGTCAGACATCTTCTTTTCTCCTTGTGATTAGCAATTAGGTTAGATTAAATGGAAAATTAAATTTAGTAATTATTTTTTATTGAATTTAAGGGTTGTGGCTGCTATCTCAGCAGTCCCGGCTCATAACGTAATCAGTTATGAAATGCAGAGCTTCTTTTTCAGGGCAGTCCGGGAGATCTTTTAGAATCGAGTGGGCTCTTGCAAGGTAATTTTTAGCTTCGGCAGTTGTGTGCTCCAGACTTTTGTATTTTTTCATAAGGTTGTGGACAAAATCGAAATCATCGCTGCTGACATAATCCGAGGTGATGATCTCTTTTATCTTTTCCTGTTCTTCCGGTTGAGCCTGTTGCAGGGTATGGATTAGAGGCAGAGTAACTTTACCTTCCTCAAGGTCGATACCGATGGTTTTGCCGAGATTTTCTTCGCAGGAGTTATAGTCAAGGATATCGTCAATCATCTGGAAAGCGATACCGAGGCAGTGGCCGAACTCTTTCATCTGCTCCTGCCGTTTTTCTCCAGCCGCCGCCGTGATTGCGCCGACTTCACAGGCGGTTGCCATTAAAATGGCAGTTTTACCGTCGATTATTTTTATGTAATCAGCTTCAGTGGTGGTGATGTCCGCAGTTTTCATGAGTTCTAATATCTCGCCTTCAGCCAGCCTGCGGGTTGCAGTCGAGATTGATTTCAAAGTTGCCATGGAGCCTTGATCGACGGCCATGTCGAAGGCCATAGCAAAAAGGAAATCACCCACCAGAACTGAAGCTTCGTTGCCCCAGATAGTATTGGCAGCCGCCAGACCCCGGCGCATATCAGCTTCGTCGACAACATCATCGTGGAGTAGGGTGGCGGTGTGAATGAACTCAATTACTGCCGCCAGAAGAGTTCCGTCCTGGCGTTTGCCGCCGAACATACCGCAGATTAGAATCAGCAGGGCCGGCCGCAGGCGTTTGCCGCCGCTTAAGATGATATGTTCACCAATTTTCGGAATCAGATCAATCTCTGACCCGAGGTAGCGGGAGAAAGCGGTCTCAGTCTCTTTGAGCTCATCTTCGATCAGCGCAAACACCTGATTGATATCTTTGAATGTGGACATGAATAGGAAAGATTAGCTCTTCTGTTTCGGGTTGTAGTATTTATCCGTAGACTCAAAGATTAAGCCATTGGAGTCAGCTTTTGCCAATGTTGCTCAAGAACCGCTAACTATAGCGTAAAAGAGCAGGAGTGTCAAAAAGAAATTAACTTTCTTCGGCGCTTGTACTCAGATGAACATCGGTTCTTCAATAATGATGCCCGGGGCCCCGTTTTTACGGGCAGCAAGGAGTAACATGACGGCCCGGTCTGAGCCTTTGGGGTGGATGAATTTCAGATGTTTTGGCTCAAGCTTTACGGCCTGGAGGTGAGTGGTCAGTTCGAGCAGGCGTTCAGCTGGAAAAATTGTGATAAAAAGCCCTTTATTGTTCAGGCAGAGAGCCGCGGTTCGGGTCAGACTTTCAAGGTTACTGTTAATTTCATGGCGGGCAATCTGTTTTTGGAGACAGGCATTTATGCGGCCACTGGCTTGCGGGTAGTAGGGCGGGTTGCTGATGACGCATTGGAAATGATTAATTCCATTTGCCTGGCAATTGAATTGCCGGTAGTCAGCATTGATTATTTCAATCCGGTCAGCCAAGTGGTTGCGTTTGCAGTTATGGGCTGCCAGCCGGGCCAGTTCATCCTGAATTTCAATGCCTGTAAATGTGGTGTCGGGAAGTTTGCGGGCCAGCAGCAGCGGAAGAATGCCGACGCCGCAGCCGATATCCAGACAGTTTCCGGTTAATTGGTTGTGCCAGAGTTCACTGTGCTCATCAATAAATTCGGCCAGATGGAATGGATCCTGATTGTAGCGGTAACCTTTGCAGGGTTGTTCGATCTCAATCGCAAAACCCGGCGGTTTCTCAATCGATGTCTCCGGGCTTTGCGATGTGCGATCCTCAATCATATTTACTTTTAATCCAGGCGGCTGATCAGGAGTCCGGTGGCCAGTTTGGGATAGAAAAAAGTTGATTTCTGCGGCATTTTTTCGCCGTCAATGGCAACTTTGCTGACTTGTTCAATCTTGGTTGATTTGAGCAGGACCGCAATCTGAGCGGAGCCGTTGTTGACTGCATCGACCGCGGTAGCGGCATCCTGGGTGTAACGGGTGTAGCGTTGATGTTCCATGTCGGCGGTACTGATTTTTAAGATGTGATTAAAAACCAGCTGCTGCAGAACCGAAACATCAAGGGCCGCCAATGAGGCCGGCAGTTTGCCGAGAATTTTGGCGGCGGCCTCTTGGTTCAGGGTCAGGAAAAGAGGGGCTTTGAAATTTTCCGCTAAAAATATAAAGCTGGAATTATCGGGGGTGCTCTCCAGCTTCGCCAGGAGCGCTGGAATTTTTGCATCGGCATCCAGGCACTCTTCGATGGTGAAAAACTCAGCCAGTTTCTTTTTGAGTTCATCGGCATCAGGAGTCGGGAAGTTCGCCAGCATCCGGTGGGTCGGCAGAATTGCCAGTCCCGGACTTGACATGCTGGAAAAATAGCTCATGACATAATTCCAGGGCTGATTATCGTTAAGTTCTGCGGCGGCGGCATTGCGTTCCGCTTGATAGAGGAGGGCGGTTTCATAGCGATGATGGCCATCAGCTATAAAGATCTCCCGGTTCTCAAGGTGAGTTTTGGCGGCACTGATAGCTTTCGGGTCAGTAATCCGCCAGAGGCGACGGGTGATTCCGTCAGCTGTGAAGGTGAGCATTGCGGCTGTTTCCCGAGCTTGATACAGTGCTTTTTCAACGACACCTTCCTGATCTTTATAGAGGGTGAAAATCTGGCTGAAATTAGCTTTGCAGTGGCGGGTTAATTCGAGCCGGTCAGCTTTAGGGGCCTGCATGGTTTGCTCATGCGGGCGCACTGCATTTTTTTTATCTTCAAGTTTCAAGCGGCCGATAAATCCCCGGCGGCAGTAACGTTTGCCGACCGCCTCAAATTCCTCTTCGAGGTCGTAGAGTGCCGGGGTGGAGTCGTCGATGAGAATGTTGTCTGTGAGCCATTTGTTAAATGTTGTTGCCGCTTTTGCAAATTCACTCTGCGGGCGCGTGCCGCCGGCCTCTTGGGCTGATTTCCCAAGAATCAGGCGAATGACATTGTGAGGGCTTTTGGCGTGCAACTCATCTATTCCGGGGCCGCTGATAACATCGTAAGGCGGCGCGGTGACATCGGCCATGTCGCTGATAATTTCCGGGTTGTAATAAGTTCCTTTAAATGCTTCAATCTGAGGCATGAATTTTCTCCAGGGTAATTGTGTAGGGTACCACGAAAAATTCTAATTTTTCAAGACACCCTGTGAAAGTTAGCCGGCAAAGATATCGAGAGCGGCAATGACGAAAATTGTGATACTGATATAGCCGTTGATCGTGAAAAAAGCGGTATCAATCTTGGTCAGGTCAGTCGGGCTGAGGAGTTCGTGTTCATAATGGAGCAGGGCGGCGATCACGATCAGGGCTAAAAGGAAAAGCCAGCCTAAAGAGGAGGAAAAAAGATAGACTAAAAAGAGGGCTCCGAGCATCCCCAAATGGAGCTTGCGGGCCAAGCTTAAGGTGGCTTCAACGCCGATCTCGGCGGGGATCGAATAGAGGCCTTCAGTTTTGTCAAATTCAATGTCCTGCAGGGAGTAGAGTAGGTCGAAACCGCTGACCCAGCAGCCGACAGCAAATCCCAAAATCAGTGGTGTGAAGGCAAGCGAGCCGGTAACCGCGATCCAGGCGCCGATTGGGGCGAGTCCGAGGCAGAATCCGAGAATATAATGGGTGTAGGATGTGTAGCGTTTCGCAACGGAATAAGCCGTGAGTATAATAATGATATAAGGTGCCAGGTGGAAGCAGAAGGAGTTTAGCATCGCGGCTGCAAAAATAAAAATGAGGTAGCTGGCTATGGTCAAGCCTAAAGCGTGTTTGGTTTCGATAAGTCCGGCCGGCAGAGCCCGATCCTTTGTGCGCGGATTCAAAGCGTCAAACCTTGCATCAAGAAGCCGGTTGGCACCCATGGCGCCGGTGCGGGCACCGGCCATGGCGATGATGATCCAGAAGATTTTCCAGAGTGAAGGTAGTCCGTCAGCGGCCAGCATGGCCGCCATCAGTGCGAATGGCAAGGCGAAAATTGTATGAGAAAACTTGACCATTTCCAGAAAAGTGCGTATCCGTTGTTGCAGATCAGGTTGCGTGTCCATTAGCGAGTCTCTTTTTTAAGTCGTAAAGATTAATGGGTATCTTGCGGTTTACAGCTCGTATTAAGCTGATATCTGTTAAACGGGCACCCCCTTTACTCTATTTGCATTGATGATGCAAGAGTTGATTTATGGTAGTTAATCCAGTGATGTTCTTTTTGTCGCGGAGAACACAGAGTTCACAGAGGAGAAATATCTATAATGTATAAATTGGCGATTACGATGGGAGATCCGGCCGGGGTGGGGCCGGAGGTTACAGTGCGGTCATTAGCTGGATTGTCCAAAAAATTGCAGCAGGAGATCTTGCTTGTTGGCGATGCGGCCTGGTTACAGCGGGTGGCAGAAAGAGTTGGCGGCCCGGCGGCAGATTTGATCTTTCGTGAGCAAAGAAGTTTCGTTGAAAAACAAGCTCGAAATCAGGGTGTCGGGAGCGGTGCGATTGCAGTCTGTAACCCGCTTTTAGATTCTTTGCCGCAACTGCCGCTGGGGACTGATAATGCAGTATTCGGAGAGGCATCATTCAGATATGTAGAAACTGCTATTAAACTGGTTATGGATGGAGTTTGCCGGGCTCTGGCGACCGCACCGATTTCAAAGCATTCCTGGCATCTGGCAGGTCATAATTATCCGGGGCATACCGAATTGTTGCGGGAGCTCAGCGGCAGCAATGATGTCGGGATGATGTTCTGGGGTGAGCGTTTGAAGATTCTGCTGGCAACCACCCATCTGCCGTTAAAAAAAGTGGCGGATGCGCTGACCATTGAGTTGCTGCAGAGTCAAATCAAAATGCTCTACGATTTTATGCAGAGAGTTGGCATCTCCGGAGATATCGGTCTGGCAGCTTTGAATCCACATGCCGGGGAACAGGGCGCTTTTGGTGATGAAGAGGATCTTATTTTGCGGCCCGCAGTTGCGGGTCTTAAGGCGCGGGGTGTGCCTGTGGTTGGTCCTGTACCGGCTGATGTGCTCTTTTATCAGGCTCTGAACGGTGCTTACGGAGCTGTGGTTGCGCTCTATCACGATCAGGGTCTGGTGCCGTTTAAGATGTTATATTTTAATGATGGTGTCAATCTCTCTTTAGGGCTGCCTTTTATCAGGACTTCAGCTGATCATGGTACAGCGTTTGATATATCTGAAAAATTTATTGCTGACAGCGGCAGTATGACAGCCGCAATCAGGCTTGCTCTTGAGTTATCTAATAATTGACAGTGTTTGCTGGGTTTGCAATAGCTAGAAAAATGTTTTGTTTGCACCGGTGAAAAATCTTGACATGAGTCTTTTATTGGTCTAAATAGCGAAGTGTTATTACGCACAGTAAGCAGGCGTTTGTGTGCCTGTCGAGAGCTCTGTTTTCCGACGGAGTCTGTTTTACAATCTTTTTTGTTAGAGGCCTTAAGATGGTTAAAAGAGAAAAATCCAACTACATTATTCAGGCTGTGGTTCATGCTTTAACTCTTTTGGAGGAGTTCAGTGGAGATGTTGATGAACTTGGCGTAACTGAGCTGAGTAAGCGACTCAAGTTGCATAAAAATAATGTTTTCCGGCTCCTGGCAACCCTTGAAGAGAAGGGTTATATTGAGCAGAATAAAATAACCGAAAATTACCGTCTCGGGATTAAAAGTCTTGAGTTGGGACAGACTTTTATCCGGCAGATGGGGGTTTTACGTCAAGCTCATCCGGTGATGGAAAAATTGTGTGTTGAGCTGAATGAAAATGTTTATGTCGGAGTTATCCGCAATCATAATGTTGTCTATCTTGATGTCGCCGAGTCGGATCAGGCAGTTCGGGTGGTATCCCGGGTAGGTTCGCAGCTGCCGGTATGGTGTTCAGCAATTGGTAAAGCACAAGTGGCTTCGATGAACGTTGGTGAACTTGAAAAAATTCTGCCGCCGGTTAAGGAGTGGAAGGCATGTACTCCTAAATCTATTCGGGATAAGGAAGCTTTTTTCAAAGAGCTTGAGTTAATTTTAAAACAGGGCTACGCTGTCGATGACGAAGAGTACGATCATGATGTCAAGTGTGTCGGTGCCGCAATTCGTGATTACACTAAACGGGTTGTTGCCGGCATCAGTGTTTCCGGTCCCTCTTTTCGTTTGACCGATAAGCAGATTAAAGAGCGGATCGCCCCGGCGGTGCAGCAGGCGGCCGCTGAAATCTCACGCCGGTTGGGTTATGAGGTTACTCTGCATATTGAAGAGAAAACTTCCGGTACTCCGATCTGAGTGCATCACAGTTTTAAATGAAAATTCAAGAGTCCATCAAAAAACGGGCCGGGCAAGCTCCAGCAGGAAGCTTCCCGGCCCATCTTTATGTCCACCTTCCTTTTTGTCTCTCCCGTTGTCATTATTGTGCTTTTCCTTCGATTGCCGTAGCTGAAGTGCCCGAAAAAGAGTATCTGACGGCCCTGTTAACCGAATTCAGGTTTCGGCGAAAGTCATGGTCGGGGTCGTTGCAGCCATTGTCGACGCTCTATTTCGGGGGGGGGACGCCGTCACTTTTTTCACCGGCTTTTTTTTCTGAAATTATTGATTTTTTTGCTCGTGAGATCGGTTTTATCGATGCTCCGGAATTGACTCTGGAAGCGAATCCGGCAGATATCGAGGAAACCAGAATTTCAGGCTATCTCGCCGCAGGAATTAATCGAATAAGTCTGGGAGCACAAACCTTTTCGACCGCCGGCTTGCGTTTGCTTGGCCGGCGCCATAGTGCGGCAATGATCGGGCGAGCGGTTTCAGTTTTACGGCAGGCACAAGTAGAGAATTTAAGTCTTGATCTGATCTATGCCTGGCCGGGCCAGAGAACTGCAGACCTTTTTTATGATCTCCGGAAGTTGACCGAGTTGGCGCCCGAGCATGTTTCAGCTTACAGTCTCTCTTTTGAGCCCGGCTGTGAAATCACAAAAGCAGTTGCTGCCGGTAATCTGCAGCCGGTGGGTGAAGATCTGCAACTGGAAATGATGCATCTGCTCGAAGATAATCTTGACAATGCCGGACTCTGTCGATATGAAGTATCTAACTTTGCTCGTAGTCACCGCTGGCAATCCCGGCATAACCTGGCTTGCTGGCAACTTAAGGATTTTATCGGTCTGGGCGCCGGTGCCTGCGGCGGCCGGTATTGCCGTAAAACTCACGAGCATTGGGTTGAACGTTACTCTAATACGCCGGACCCGAATTTTTACATGCAGCAGCTGCAACAGGTTGCTCTCGGATCTCACAGTGAAGATTGTGCGCCCGCAGCCTGGAGTCTAAAAGAGTTTGTCGATTTTACAAGTTCATTTTCTGAAGCCTTGATGCTGGGTCTCAGGCTGCGGCACGGTATAGATCTTAATTCTCTTGAAAGTGAATACGGATCAGAGAAAGTGGCCCCGGTTATCAGCAAAGCTCAGCTTTTGTGCGCTGAGGGAATGCTGGAGATAAATAATGACAGATTGCGAATAACCGACTCCGGTCTGTATTTGACTGATACGATAATCAATCACCTGCTGTAAGTTAGCATGATTTTTTTGCAACTTTCGGCCATCTCTCACAGTTGTCAGGATTGGGGTCATTGCTGGTACAAGGTGCGTTAGCACCCCAGCTTTGAC
>JAOZKP010000211.1 GCA_029935295.1 bacterium
GGTAGGGGGATCGAAAATAATCTCTTCATCCATGTTGTTGTCATTTGTTGTGACTTCGACTCGGGTGCCGTCGGGGTAGTAAACTGAGACCAGGAACGTGGATTTTGTGCGGTCGTTTGTTGTGAGTTCGGTTTTTATGTAGTGGGCAAACTGGCGGCCCAGGCGTTCTGAATAGCTGACCGGGGTTTTGCCGGAGACCAGGAGGGCAAGTTCGAATTGTTGCTGGTTAATATTGATGCTTGCATCTGTAACCAAGGCGTGATGCTTGATAAGTGATATTGTTTTATCTCTCGTCTTCTGTGAAAGCTGCAGGGTGATTTCCGGTTCTGGTTGGGTGTGAGTTTGTGAGGTGTTCTTTTGTTGTTTTTCTTTTGCTGCCGGGAGTGGTTTGTTTGAGCTGGTTAGAAAAATAGCTAAAGAAATAGTTAAGCACAGTCCTGTGAAGAGTAACAAGGCTGAGGTTTTGATAGTTGGTCGAGTCAGTTTCTGGAGATAATGTTTAGAATTTTGTTCCGAAGTTTTTTCGTTGGATTCCGGTTGGTTAGTTTTGTTTGTTTCTGCCCGCTCTATGGCTGGTTGCTGGTGGTTGGTAGTAGGTGTTTGCTCGATATTGTTAGGTGGTAATGGAAAAAGATTGCCGCAATTCGGGCATCTTCCCTGTTTGGCGCGGCTGTTCAGGCGATCGTCTTTAAGGCGGCACAGGCTTTGGCAGTGAGGGCAGGTTAAGCGCATTATTGTCTGGTTCTATTGTTCAAGTTTACTTTCTTTCAGTTCCATTGCCGCATCACGGTTAGAGCCTAAAAGCAGGGCCAGCCAGCGGGTTTCGGGGTTGCCGGCCAGAGCAATTTTGCAGGTCATGGTCAATGGAATTGACAGCAGCATGCCGATGGGGCCCAAAACCCAGCCCCAGAATGCCATAGAGACAAAAATCACCAGGGCTGAGAGGCCAATTCCCGAACCCATTATCTTGGGTTCTAAAATATTACCGATTAATACATTGATAATAAGGTAGCCGCCCGCAACCCAGGCCGCAGAAATCGGTCCGAGCTGAACCAGAGCCAGCAGAACCGCCGGTACGGCTGCAATGATGGAGCCGATTGTGGGGATAAAATTAAGTAAAACTGCAACCAGGCCCCACATGATGGCAAAATTAACCCCGAGAATTTTCAGGAGAACGGTTACCAGAACTCCGGTTGCCAGACTGGTCATGGTTTTCAGGGCCAGGTATTTGTTGACCCCCTGCATGATGGCACCATATTCATGTAGTCCCGCATTGCGGTTGCCGAGCATGGCTCTGACCTTGTCAGGAAAACCGGCAGCTTCAGAAAGGATAAAAACCAGGGTCAGGACGATCATGAATGTATTAGTCAGGAGACTGGTTAAAGAACCCAGCATATTGGCGGAGAACCGCATCAGTTTGCCCGGATCCAACTGTTCCAGCAGAACTTCGTTGCTGATTTCAAATCCCTGAGCCTTAACCCAGGTTATAAACGTACCGGTTAGTTCCCGTAAACGCGCCTGGTAGTGTGGCAGGTTGCGGGAAAACTCATCTATACTTGAGCCGATCAGGCTCGCAAAGAGCATTTCCGCGCCGAGTAAAACAAATACCAGCAGGAGAATACTGATAACCGTCGGAATCCCTTTTTTGCGCATCCAGAATAGCGGCGGCGCACAAATTATTGCCAAAAAAATGGCCAGAAGAAAGGGTAGAATCAGTGATTTGGCTGATATTATACCGGCCACAATCACAACAAATGCGGCAAGATTTACTAGCATACCCGATACCTTAGCTATTTGTGTTGCTGATTTAGAAGTCAAGATTTTTAATTACAATTCATACTAAAGCACAACTTGGCGAAAGGCAACCTTTTTTATAGGTTAGAAAGGGATTTGAAAAAGTTGATTTTTTACCTCGGTGGTAAATTTTTATGGTTGCAAGCGGTTTGGTAAATAGCTTTTTAGGTGTGTATATGGTGTTTATGCCAACGGTATACTTATTGCTGTTTTCCAGACGGTCGCTTTTTGACTTTGAATTGTCTGTTGTTTTATCGGGTTTTATCGATATTCATAACATATTTTTAACGTATGGGATCAAGGAGAAAGAGAATGGATTTTGGCTTAACTGATGAACTGACTATGCTTCGGGATACGGTCCGCAATTTTGCGGCAGAAAAAATTGCACCTTTCGCGGATGAGTGGGATCAGAACCACTATTTTCCTTATGAAGAGGTGATCAAACCGATGGGTGAGTTAGGGCTTTTCGGAACCATTATTTCGGAAGAGTACGGCGGTAATGAGATGGGTTGGCTGGCAGCCATGATTATTACTGAAGAGATTGCCCGGGCTTCGAGCTCTTTGCGGGTTCAGATTAATATGCAGGAGTTAGGTTGTGCTTTTACGATTCAACGTTATGGTAGTGAAACTCTGAAAAAGAAATATATTGAAAGATTGGTTACTGCCGATCTTCTCGGTGCTTTCGCCATTACCGAGCCTGATGCCGGTTCGGATATTATGGCGATGAAATCGACTGCAGTTGACAAGGGTGATCACTGGTTGCTTAACGGCCAGAAAACCTGGATTTCGAATGCCACAATCGGCGGAATCAATATCTTTTATGCCTATACCGATCGTGATGCCGGCGGACGCGGGCTTTCCGCATTCGTGGTGGACTTGGAAGAGAGCGAAGGTATTACCGTAACTGAATTGTCGAAGATGGGTTCCCTCTCATCACCGACCGGTGAGCTCGTACTTGAAGATGTTAAAATTCCGAAAGATAATATTCTCGGTAAACCGGGCGACGGTGCCAAAATTGTTTTCGGTTCACTTTCACAGACCCGTCTCTCGGCTGCTGCCGGTGGGGTTGGTTTGGCTCAGGCTTGTCTTGATACTGTGACTCAGTATGCAATGGAGCGTGAGCAGTTTGGTCAGCCGATTGGTAAGTTTCAGATGAATCAGTCAATGATCGGTGAAATGGTAGCTGAGATTCAAGCTGCCCGTCTGGTTGTCTATCAAGCCGCCTGGCAGAAGGATCAGGGTCAGTTGGGTAATAATGTTGAAGTTGCCGCTGCAAAATATCTCTCTGGTGAGCTCGCTTATAAGTGTACTCAGTATGCTATGCGGATTCTTGGGGCCTATGGTTACTCAACTGAGTATCCGGTTGCCAGATATTTCCGTGATGCGCCGACTTATGCTATGGTCGAAGGTTCAACTAATATCTGCAAATTTATCCTCGCGCAGGATCAGTTAGGAATCCGCAAAGCCAATCGTTAAAGTCTTGCATAATCTTTGTGTTTCTGTTATCTAGCTTTCGGCACATTGTTCATAATTGAACAATGTGCCGAAAGTGGTTTTATTAAATGGTTTTGCAGCTTTTTATTGTTGGTCTGAAAGTAGTTAATTAATCAATTAAGCGTGATCTTAAATGATCACAAGGAGAACGTGGTATGCATAAATATTTCGCAGAGATGCCTGAGTTCGGTAAAGAGCTTAAGGATAAACAGAAAGAGAAAGCGGCCGAGAGTGCCGCATCGATCAAGGAAGTTGTTGATCATTATGCCTCTGAAGTTGAGCGCGTTAAAAATGCTGGAATCCCGGCCGAAAAAATCCATAAACGCGGCTCTATGACTGTTTGGGAACGGCTTGATTATCTCCTCGATGAAGATTCTTTTTTGCCGATGAATACAATTTTTGATCCCGAAGATAATGAAGAGGGGACGACCGGGGTTATCAACGGTCTCGGCAAGATCGGTGGAAAATGGGTTTCAGTTATTGCTTCCGATAATAAAGTAATGGCGGGTGCCTGGATTGGCGGTCAGGCGGAAAATATCTTCCGGGCCCAGGATATGGCCGAACAGATGCGGATTCCGTTGATCTGGGTTCTGCACTGCAGTGGAGTTAAGCTGACCGAGCAGGAAAAAGTTTACGCCGGGCGTCGTTCCGGTGGCCGGACTTTTTTCCGTCATGCTGAACTGATTCAGAAAGGAATTCCGGTTATTGTCGGCATGTACGGAACCAATCCGGCCGGTGGCGGATATCATGCCATCAGCCCGGCAATTATTTTTGCTCATAAAGATTCAAACATGGCCGTTGGTGGCGGTGGTATTGTCGGCGGAATGAGTCCTAAGGGTCATTTTGACGTCGAAGGTGCCGAAGAGTTGATTGCCAGCACACGTCATTTGAAAGTTGTACCTCCGGGAAGCACAAAAATTCATCATGATAAAACTGGTTTCATGCGTGAAGTTTTCGATACTGAAGAGGGTGTTCTTGATGCCGTGCAGAACTGTGTTGACGGTCTCCCGGCTTATGACCCGAAAACATTCCGGGTTGCTGATCCGAAAGAACCGCGTTTCTCCGGTGAAGATCTTAACTTTATGGTGCCTTATAACCAGAAGTCAACCTATAATATGGACGAAGTTATCTCCCGCCTGGTTGATAACAGCGAGCATACTGAGTTTCGCCCTGACTATGGCCCGGAAATCTATTGCGGCCTGGTTAAAATCGATGGTTTTCCGGTTGGTATCGTTGCCAACCGCCAGGGTTTCTTAGGTGCCAAATATCCTGAATATGCCGAGTATATGGGCATCGGCGGCAAACTTTACCGTCAAGGCCTGATCAAAATGAGTGATTTTACCACTTATTGTGGTCGTGACCGGATTCCGATGATCTGGCTCCAGGATACTTCCGGTATTGATGTTGGTGATATCGCGGAAGAGGCCGAAATGCTGGGTCTGGGAATGTCGCTGATCTACTCAATTGAGAGTTCAGGTCTGCCGATGATGACAGTGGTTGTCCGTAAAGGAACCGCAGCGGCTCATTACGTAATGTGTGGAGCACAGGGTAATCGTAACAACGCTTTCACTCTCGGTACTCCGACGACTGAGGTTGAAGTTATGCACGGTGAAACTGCCGCTGCCGCAGCTTTTGCCCGGCGTTTGGTGAAAGAGAAAGATATGGGGCATGATCTCCAGCCGACGATTGATAAAATGAATGATTTGGCACAGCAGTATTACGATCAGTCCCGTCCGGCCTACTGTGTCAAAAAAGGTTTTGTTGATGAAATCGTTTCTTACCCGAAACTGCGTGACTATATGGTTGCCTTTACGCAGGCGTCATACCAGAATCCGGAGACTGTTTGTCCTCACCATCAGATGTTGCTGCCGAGAATTATTCGCGGATA
>JAOZKP010000212.1 GCA_029935295.1 bacterium
GGTTCAAGAAAATAACTGCGGCTGAGACTGAAATCTGGCAGAATGAGATTAGTTAATCAGAGTCCCGCAGCCGGACGGCAGCAGCGTACGAGATAAAATTACAATTTTTTCTTCCCTTTAGCTGGTATTCATAGTAATAGGAATATTTATATTATATAAGTATTCAAAACAATCTAACAGCTCAAGGATAGAACCGTGAATTTTCTTAAAAAGATCTCTCAATTCATTGATGCTCTCAATGAAAAAACCGGCCTCTTTGCTGCCTGGCTGACTACGTTTATGGTCATCACGGTGGTTTACGACGTAATCATGCGTTATGGTTTCAAGAAAGGCAACATCGCCGTTCAGGAGATGGAGTGGCATATTTTTGCCGTCGTTTTCCTGATCGGGGCCGCCTATGCCTTAAAGAAAGATGCTCACGTCCGGGTTGATATCCTTTACACTAAGTTCAGCAGAAAAAAAAGAGCCTGGATCGATCTCATGGGAACTTTTATCTTTCTGATTCCCTTCTCCATAATGGTCATCTACTCGACCAGAAATTTTATTGAAAGTTCCTGGGCGGTACGTGAAGTCTCACCTGACCCCGGCGGCCTGCCTTGTCGTTACATTTTAAAAGCGATGATACCGGCCGGATTTGTTCTGCTGATTCTCCAGGGTATTTCACAGGCGATTAAAAATTTCCTCGTCATTATTGGAAAAGAGAACGAGGTGAGCCAATGATAGATTTTTTCTACGGCCACCTAGCCATGATCATGTTCTGCACCGTCTTTGTCTTACTTCTACTGGGCTATCCTGTAGCTTTCACTATCGGCGGCACTGCCATGTTTTTCGGCCTTATCGGTTTCGGCCCCGGCTTCTTCGGCCTTCTGCCGCTACGCATCTGGGGCACGATGTCCAACTTTGTCCTCCTGGCGGTTCCTCTCTTTATCTATATGGGGGTCATGCTTGAACGCTCTGGGCTGGCAGAAGAGTTGCTAGAGACTATGGCTCTGGTCTTTGCCAAAGTCCGGGGGGGACTGGCCATTTCAGTAGTTATTGTCGGGGCTTTGCTCGGGGCTTCAACCGGCATTGTCGGGGCCACTGTCGTAACTATGGGGCTTTTATCACTGCCGACTATGATTAAACGCGGCTACTCAAAAACTCTGGCCACCGGCACGGTGGCTGCCTCCGGTACTTTGGGACAAATCATCCCGCCGAGTATTGTTCTGGTGCTATTGGGCGATATAATGAGTGTCCCGATTGGCGACCTCTTTATCGGCGCCCTGATTCCCGGCATCATTCTCGTCCTTCTCTATATCATCTATATTTCGATTATGGCACATGTCAAACCGGAATCGGCGCCGATGGTTCCCCAAGAAGAACTTGATAAAATCAGTAAAAGTGAAATGCGAAAAATGGTTTTAACGTCATTGATACCGCCACTTTTTCTTATCTGCTCCGTCTTGGGAACTATCTTTGCAGGAATTGCCTCCCCGACTGAAGCTGCAGCCTTAGGCGCGGTTGGCGCCACAATACTCACCGTAGCCAAAGGCAGATTTACTCTTAAGACCGCCATGGAAGTCATGACCAGCACTACCAATCTTACCTGCATGGTTTTCATTATCTTGATCGGGGCCACAACCTTAGGCCTGGTCTTCAGAGGCTTAGGCGGTGACACTGCCGTTCAAACATTAATTACCGGACTGCCTTACGGTAAATGGGGCATCTTGGCCATCTTCATGGGAGTAATCTTTGTTGCCGGTTTCTTTCTCGACTTTTTCGAAATTGTATTCATCTTCGTCCCGATTCTTGCCCCGATAATGGTTAAAATCGGAGTCGAACCGCTCTGGCTGGCAGTTCTAATTGCCGTCAACCTGCAGACCTCTTTCCTGACGCCGCCATTCGGCTTCTCCCTCTTCTATCTCAAAGGGGTCGCCCCGGCAGGTGTGGAAACCGTGGATATCTACAAGGGAATCATTCCTTTCGTCCTGATTCAGGTTATCGCCATGACAATTTTATGCTTTGTGCCGGAAGTTGTTACCTGGCTACCACAGGTTGTCTTAGGCAACTAATCGTTCTCTTTAAATCAACTAAAAAGGCCGTTCCGATTAAATCGGAACGGCCTTTTTAGTTATACATTTTTTCTCCGGCCGTCAGCCGGAAAAATAACTGTTTTTAGAGATGTTTCAGTTTGGCATAACGCTCTTCTGATATTGCATTCCAGTCTTCATAAGTTTTCTGGAAAGCCCGATAAGAATCACAAACCTTCTTCGTAAAAGGATCTGCCGCCGATAACTCATCCAGCAGTTCTTCACTGTATCTCTTCAATTGTGCCATAACCGGATCCGGAAATGTCCGCAACTTGACATTGTGCTTTTCAACCAGATCGACCAAATAGCTCTCATTTTTAGCTTCAAACTCACAGAGTGACCACAAATTTGATTTGTAACAGGCAGCATCAATAATTGCCTGCAGGTCCTTCGGCAGAGCGTCATACTTCTTCTTGTTGACCATGCACTCTAAAGTTGTTCCCGGTTCATGCCAACCCGGTGAATAGTAGTATTTAGCAGCTTTATAAAAACCCATCTTGCTGTCATGATAAGGACCAACCCACTCTGTCGCATCGATAACCCCACGATCAAGGTTAGTAAAAAGCTCACCCCCGGCAACCAGAACCGCGTTACCGCCGGCTTTTTTCAGAACCTTGCCGCCAAGACCCGGAATCCGCATCTTCAGACCTTTAAGATCATCTATAGTGTTAATCTCTTTGTTAAACCAGCCGCCCATCTGCACACCAGTGTTACCGGCGGGCCAGGCTTTCAAATTAAATCTGGCATAGAGCTCATCCCAGAGTTGCTGTCCGCCTCCAGCTATAAGCCAGGCATTCATACCCTGACCATTCAGACCAAAAGGAACTGCGGCGAAAAACTGGGTTGCAGCGTGCTTACCAGCCCAATAGTAGGAAGCCCCATGGCCCATCTCTACCGTACCGGAGCTGACGGCGTCAAAAACCTGCAGCGGCGGCACCAGTTCACCACCACCATAGACGGTGATATTAAGACGACCATCACTCATCTCTTTAATCCATTCAGCAGTCTTGTCGGCAGCTTCACCTAAAACCGGAAAATGCGGTGGCCAAGTAGTAACCATTTTCCAGTTATAGACCTTCTTGGAGGCCCGGGCCTTACGTGGCTTCAAAGCCATTCCCGCAGCTCCTAAACCAACTGCACCAACACCAACTTTTTTGAGAACATCACGTCTTTTCATGTTTTTCAGCCTCCATTTCTCATAGTTAGAACACAAAAACTTAATAAAACAATAAAACTTAGTAAAACAATATTTTACAAGAAGTTGATATTAGCTTTGAAAAACTGATCTGTCAAGTATAAATCCAATAAAATCAGGAAAAAAGTTTTGCGGTATTCTCACCACAGATTTGCCGTAATTGCTTCTCATCAAGTTCGCTCTCCTGCATATCCTTAAAATAACGTTTCGGGCGCAGTAGCGGGAAGTCGCTGCCGAAGAGAATCTTATCGAAACCAGCCATCTCACCGCCTAAACGATAGATATCATTTTTGAAGAGATAGGGACAGGCGGCGGTGTCGTAGTAGAGATTCCGGGTAACTTCCGCCACCTCTTTTTTTAGAAGATGATAGAAAGGGAAGCCGCCGCCCATGTGGGCAAAGATGGTGGGTACGTCACCATATAATTTCAAAAAACTGTAGAGATTGTGCAGGCTGACATCGGCTTTACCAGGGTATTCGTGACCAACCGGCTCGTTGGTATGGAGCATCAATAACTTTTTGTGTTGCCGCAAAACTTCAATTACCGGCGCAAATTCAGCCACAACTTTCTCACTGAAGCCCTCGACGTAAAAAGCAAGCTCGCCGACTCCATGCAGGCCCTGATCGATGCATCTCTCACTCTCACGAGCGGCCGCTTCAGGATCGGCAAAAGCAAAACAGGAGAGACCGAAAAGTTTATCGGCATGCTCTTTAACTGCTTCAATCACATAATCGTTGCAGAGTTTGGCAATCCCAAGATCACGCCAGGGGAAACCGAAAACCACGGATTTGTCAACCCCGTCTTCGGCCATGGTGGTCAGCAATTCTTCAACCCCAACCAGGCGGGATTTCGGCGGTGCATATAAAAGTTCAAAATCGGGTTCACCGGCAAAAAATTTCTCCCGATTTTCACGAATCTCAGGCGGAAAAATGTGGACATGGACGTCAATTTTCATAAGTTTACCTGCGTGGCGGCATTGAGGATTGAGATTGGTTATTGTATTGCGGCTGTACCGGCATTGGCGGCGGGGTAAAGCTTTCCGCCAGCGGTCCTAATGACTGACCGGAAAAAAGCGATACCAGACGCAACTGGACTTTACTGCGATTGCCCTGCATCATGACATAGGGCTGCACCACCAGACCATAGTGACCCTGATTGCGGCATTGATCCCGCAAATAACTAACGGTCTTCTGATTTGAGCCCTGGAGGTTAAAGATCTCGATTCCGGGAAAGGTTTTAAGCATCCGTGCCATTGCTACCGTTACCTGGGGTGCAAAATTGGAATACGGAGTCAGATTTTTAACCGGAGTGATATAGAGCTGCACCGGAGACGGCAGAAAAATCTGATCTCCGACCGAAAACTTCTCCGATCCCGGATTAACAAAAGCCTTATTTAAATGGCCGGCAGCCTCACTGACAGTAACTGAACCCTGAAATACCAGAGGGGCATGGGCCGTATCCAGTTCTTCTGTTTGAATTCCTTCCGGCTGCACTTCTTCCGGCGGCGGCACACCGCCGGAGCTGCTGAAAACCAAAAGTTCAGCCCCGTAGGCCGGAACCAGATCATCAATAAACTCTATGATAACCTCATCACTCTCCGGCAGCAGAGCCACAATTTCACCCTGAGCCGCGATATTGGCATTAAGTTTTTCCAGCAACAGGGCACAGGCATTTTCAATCGTCGCAGCCTGTATTGTCCCGCTCCCGGACAACAGAAATCCCGCCAGCAAAAGTAAAGTCAAAGTCCAGCGCCGGGCCACAGCCAATTTAATCATAGGTTGCATTCTCATGTAATGATATGTAACTTAAACACTCAAAACCTTGACGATCCGTTCTCCAGCCTCATTGAGACGGGCTTCAGGAACGGTAAGTGAAATTCTAAAATAGCCCTCACCGGCATCACCAA
>JAOZKP010000213.1 GCA_029935295.1 bacterium
ATTGATTTTTAATATTTTTTCAGCTGGGACAATGATTTGTCTGAGCTTGAAATTAAGACTCCAGATTCCCTCGTTTTTAAGGAGATTATTATGACAGACGCTTTTTTTTCGTTCATCAACTCTATGGGCATCTACCATATTACGGTTGGAAACCTGATAATGTGGGCCATCGCCTTTTCACTGATGTTTCTTGCCATCCGTAAAGGTTATGAACCACTACTGCTGATCCCGATCGGATTCGGCGTATTCATTGTCAACCTGCCGTTGACCCATCTTATGGAAAACCATAATATTCTCCATATTTTCTATCACTACGGCCTGGAATGGGAGCTGATTCCGCCAATTATTTTCTTAGGACTCGGGGCAATGACTGACTTCGGGCCGGTAATTGCCAATCCGAAAACCCTGCTGCTTGGAGCAGCGGCCCAGTTTGGCGTATATATCGCTTTCTTTTTTGCTCTAGGTTTAGGCTTCACGATTCCCGAAGCCTGTTCTATCGGCATTATCGGTGGCGCTGACGGTCCGACCACTATCTTTACAACTGTCGCTTTGGCACCGCATTTGCTCGGAGCCACAGCGGTCGCCGCCTACTCTTATATGGCCCTGGTTCCCGTCATTCAGCCGCCGATCATCAGAGCTCTAACAACTAAAAAAGAGCGCCTGATCCGGATGAAGCAGCTGCGCCCGGTCTCAAAACGACAGAAGATTATTTTCCCACTGGTCACCTGCGGCTTGGTCTGTCTCTTTGTTCCGGCGTCCGCCGCACTGATGGCGATGTTCATGCTTGGAAATTTCTTCCGTGAATCCGGTGTGGTTGAACGCTTAAGCGGCGCCGCCCAGAATGAGCTGATGAATATCGTCACCATCTTCTTAGGAATTGCCGTCGGCGGCACCATGAGTGCTGAAGCCTTCTTGAATCCCAAAGCCCTGATGGTCTTCGGTATGGGTCTGGTCGCCTTTTCATTCAGCACCGTCGGCGGGCTCCTGCTGGCAAAACTGATGAATCTTTTCTCGAAAGAGAAGATTAATCCAATGATTGGCGCTGCTGGAGTTTCGGCGGTACCGATGGCCGCCCGGGTCGTCCAGAAAATGGGCACCGATGAAGATCCGCGCAACTTTCTCCTGATGCATGCCATGGGACCGAATGTCGCTGGGGTTATCGGAACGGTAGTTGCCGCCGGTATCTTTTTGACTATGGGCCGCTAAGCAGTTTAAGTAACCGATCAAACATGAACTTAATTGATGAGAAAAGTTTCTTGCGAGAGTGGCGGAATTGGCAGACGCACTAGACTTAGGATCTAGCGGTTTTTACCGTGGGGGTTCAAGTCCCCCCTTTCGCACCATTTTTTCTCATTAACTAATTAGATGTAAGTATAAGTTCAAATAATTAAAATTTTAAGTAATTACAACTGGAACGTAACGGATCGAATTCTGATCTTCTCCAGTTAATCAGAGGCTAGTTTAATGAGTGTCACAGTTAACGAAATCAACAGCGTAAAAAAAGAACTCCTGGTCAATCTTGAAGCTGAACAGATTGAAAAAAGCCTGAACAAAGCTTTCAAACGGGCTCAGAAGAAAGCCAAAATTAAGGGATTTCGCCCCGGCAAAGCCCCGATGAATGTCGTCAAACGTCTCTATCGCGAACAGGTGCGGATGGATGTCATGGAAGAGCTGGTACAGCAAGGCTACAGCGAAGCCCTGCAGGAAAATGACATCTCACCGATAGCGGCACCGGAAATCAAGGATGTTGATTTCCCGGAAGATGATACCTCTCTCTCTTTTTGTGCAACTGTAGAGATTCTGCCGGAAATCACGATTGCCGCCTACGATGACATCGAGCTTGAAAAACGTCCGACGGATGTTGAAGATAGCGAAGTTGACGCTGAACTTGAAAAATTGCAGCAGAGCATGGCCCAATTCAAAACAATTGATGAGCGTCCGACCCAGGATGGTGACACTGTTGAAATTGATTTCACCGGCCGCCTGAACGGAGAAGAGTTCGAGGGTGGCAGTGCTGAAAATTTCTCACTTGAACTCGGTAGCGGCCGTTTCATTCCCGATCTTGAACGGCAGCTGGTCGGTTTAGAACTTGATAAGAGCTACGATCTGGATACAACTTTTCCGGAAGATTACCACAAGGAAGAGCTCGCCGGCAAAGAAACGGTTTTTACCGTAACTGTTAAATCGATCAAAGAAAAAATTCTGTCCGAATTAAATGATGACCTCGCAATTCAGGTCTCCGGCGGCGAGATGGAAACAGTCGCGGCTTTGCGCGAAAAGATGACCGAATATCTGGATTCTGCGAAAGAAGATAAGATCAGAAATCAGTATACGTCGGAACTGCTCGCCGCTTTGCGGGAACGCTGTGAATTTGAACTCCCGGAATGTATGTTGAAAGAGGAGCAGGAGCGCGCCTTAAGTGCGGCCCAGTCACGGTTTACAACCCAGGGAATCCCTCCCGAAAAAGCCCAGGAATTAATTGACAGCCACAAAGAGCAAATTGAATCTGAGGCGGCGGATACGGTCAAGAACACCCTGATTCTTGAAAAAATGGCAGAGCTTGAAAAGATTGAAAGCACTCCCGATGAAGTCGGCGAACGTTTTCAGAAATTCATCCAGAGCTCCGGCAGCAATGCCCAGGATGTTTTCGAACAGTTCAAAGGCCGTGAAGGTGAATTAACCGGCATGCTGCAGCGTGAAGTCATTCTCGATAAAACCATCTCCTATCTGCTGGATAAGGTTTCCTATAAAGAACCGGAAGCTCAAGATGAAGCGAAAACAGAGAGTGCAAGCAACAAAACAACTGACAACGAATAGCTGATACTTTCTCAGCTGCAGCCCAATTAATTTTTTAGAGGTAATTATATGAGTTTTCTGCCGATGGTAGTAGAGCAAAGTCCTGGGGGCGAACGCGCCTATGACATCTACTCCCGCCTGCTGCGCGACCGGATTGTTTTTTTAGGAACCCCAATTGATGACAATGTTGCCAATGCTATAATTGCTCAGCTTCTGTTTCTGGAAGCGGACGATCCGGATAAAGATATTAACATCTATATTAACTCTCCCGGTGGCTCCGTAACCGCCGGCATGGCGATTTATGATACCATGCAGTTTGTCAAGCCTGACATCACGACTATCTGTGTCGGCCAGGCCGCCAGCATGGGCGCTCTGCTCTTGACTGCCGGCACCAAAGGCAAACGTTACTCGCTGCCACACTCAAGAATTTTACTGCATCAGCCGATGGGTGGCTTCTCCGGCCAGGCCTCGGATATTGACATTCATGCCCGCGAGATTATGCGGCTCAAGCATGATCTCAACCTAATTCTGCAGCACCATACCGGCCAGAAACTGGATCGCCTGCAACAGGATACTGACCGTGACTTTTTCATGTCAGGCGAACAGGCGCTCGAATATGGGGTGATCGATAAAGTCATAAGTAAACGTCAAACTGCCGGGGAGAACTAGTATATGGCTCGCAAAAAAGAGTCCGAAATAATGATGCGCTGCTCCTTTTGCGGCAAAGATCAGAACAGTGTCAAAAAACTTATTGCCGGACCTTCGGTTTTCATCTGCAATGAGTGTGTTGACCTCTGCAATGACATCATCGCTGGCGAGAATGAACGCGATACGCTGGCGGACCTGCATGAAACTCTCGTTCCGCCACGGCAGATTAAAGCGAGTCTGGACGAATATATAATTGCTCAGGATGAGGCCAAGCGCAAACTTGCAGTCGCCGTCTACAACCACTATAAACGCATCGCCTCGCGTGAACTCGAAAGCGCCGATGACGGGGTTGAGATTCAAAAAAGTAATATTCTTCTGGTCGGGCCCACCGGCAGCGGCAAGACCCTGTTGGCCCAGACTCTGGCCCGGGTTTTACAGGTTCCATTTACGATCGTTGATGCCACCAATCTGACTGAAGCCGGCTACGTTGGTGAAGATGTTGAGAATATCCTGGTCTCTCTGTTGCAGGCCGCTGATTACGATGTCGAACGGGCCTCACGTGGAATCATCTACATTGATGAAATCGATAAGGTTGCCCGTAAAGGCGACAGCCCCTCAATCACCCGTGATGTCTCCGGTGAAGGTGTGCAGCAGGCTCTGCTCAAGATTCTTGAGGGTACCATCGCCAACGTTCCGCCCAAAGGCGGCCGTAAACATCCGCAGCAGGAATTCATCAAACTTGATACCCGGGATATCCTTTTCATCTGCGGCGGGGCATTCAATGGCCTTGATGATATCGTCCAGCGCCGCATGCGCGGCAATACTCTGGGTTTCCAGGTTGAAGTTGAAGATCACACTATTGCCGGCAGCGACCCGACCCATGATGTCACCCCGGCTGATCTCCTTAAATTCGGTTTAATTCCGGAATTTATCGGAAGAATGCCGGTAATTGCGAGCCTTGGTGAACTTGACCAGGAGGCTCTGGTCGAAATTCTGACGAAACCGCGTAACGCCCTGGTCAAACAGTACCGTAAACTTTTCCAGATGGATCAGGTTGAACTTGATTTCAGCCCTGCAGCACTGGATAAAGTAGCTCAACTGGCAGTTGAGCAAAAAACCGGGGCTCGGGGCCTGCGCTCTATTTTAGAGTGCGTCATGAATTCGATCATGTTTGATCTTCCGGATAGCGACGCAGTTAAATGTGTTATCGAAGATGAAGTCATTATTAACGGTGCTCAGCCGCTCTATTTATATGAAAATGAAGATAAACAGAAAAATAAGGTGAAATCAGCTTAAACTAAGCGTTTTTGCCTTGACTAGGCCGATTTGCTTTGCTATAAGGTCGCTTACTTTAAGCCAACGACATTGAGGGGGAAACTACCATGACAAAAGGCGAAATGATTGATGCTATTGCTGAAAAATCAGGTGCTACAAAAGCTGACTCGGAAAAAGTTCTGAAAGCATTTACTGAGGTTGTCAAAGATGAACTTGGTAAGGGTGAGAAAGTTGCGATGGTCGGATTTGGAACATTCTACGCAGTTGCCCGTCCGGCTCGTACCGGCCGCAACCCGAGAACTGGCGACAGCATTCAAATCGCAGCCAGTAATGTGCCGAAATTCAAGCCTGGTAAAGCGTTAAAAGATAGTTTGAATTAAGAATTAAAAGCTTTGCGGGCGGGTAGCTCAGTTGGGAGAGCATCGGCCTTACAAGCCGAGGGTCACAG
>JAOZKP010000034.1 GCA_029935295.1 bacterium
TTTCAATGTGGTGCTGAATATTGATAATTGATTGCACCGCAGTTGGTACGGTGGTGCCAAAACTTGCTAGAACAATTGCGATTTTTCCGTTTCTGGTCATTTTTTTTACCTTGTTAAAATAATTAAAGCAGACATCATCTTTGCTTTACAAGTGGGGCGCAATATATTACGGTGGAGGGATTTGTCAAGGGCAAAATATTTTAATCTTTGATTGATTATGAGAGATAGAAATTGACCAAATCGCACGAAATAATCTCTTTTTGTGTTGCTGGAACCCACTCCGGGGCGGGGAAGACGACGCTAACCTTGGGGTTGTTGGCAGCCTTTAAAAAACGGGGCTACAAGGTTCAGCCTTTCAAATGCGGGCCGGATTATCTTGATCCCGGTCACCATCAGGCAGCTTGTGGTACGCTCTCTCGAAATCTTGATACCTGGATGATGGGTAAAGTGGCAGTCCTCAAATCTTTTTCACGGGCACTTGTCGACCAGGAAGTTGCCGTGGTTGAAGGAGTGATGGGACTTTTTGACGGGGCCTCGGCAACCACTCTTTCCGGGAGTACGGCTGAGGTTGCTTTGCTGCTTAAACTACCGGTGATTTTGGTTGTTGATGCCCGATCGATAGCCCGCTCAATTGCTGCTCTGGTCAAAGGTTTTGTCGATTTTGAGCCGGAACTTAATATCGTCGGGATTGTCGCCAACAATATTGGTTCCGAGCGTCATCGTGAGATATTAGAGCAAGCCCTGGCTGCAGCTCAATTGCCGCCGCTGGTCGGGGCTTTGCCGCGTGGTGTGGTGCCCTCTTTGAAAGAGCGTCATTTAGGTTTGGTGACTGCCGATCAAGAGCGTGATTCAGCAATCTATCAGCGCCTTGGTGAAATGGTTGAGGATTATCTTGATCTCGATCTGTTGATCCGCAAATGTTGTTTTCCGTTTCCGAAAATATCGGTTAAGAGTGATGGGGAAAAGTTTCTTTCACAACCAGTATCAGCCAGAACCGTGAGAGCCGACAACGTGAGGGTTGGGATAGCTAAAGACCGAGCTTTTCATTTCTATTATGCCGACAACCTTGACTTTTTGCGCCAGGCCGGGATTGAGTTGGTTGAGTTTTCACCTCTTGCAGAAACGGGTCTGCCGGAAAACCTTCAGGGTCTCTATTTGGGTGGCGGTTATCCGGAACTTTATGCCGAAGAGTTGAGCGCTAATTTGCAGATGCGCCAAGCGATTGCCAATTTTGCCGAAAAAGGCGGGGCGATTTATGCCGAATGCGGCGGCCTTATGTATTTAAGTCAAAAGCTAATTGATCAAGAGGAAAATGAGTGGGCTATGGCCGGAGTTCTGCCACTTTCAACCCGTATGGAAAAACGGCGACATCGTTTGGGTTATGTTGAGGTTGAGAGCGCTTGCGATGGTCTCTTCGGCAAAATCGGAACGGCCTGGCGCGGGCATGAATTTCACTGGTCTTCACCTGATATTGAACCATCATTTTCTAAAGCTCCACTGCGTTATCGTCGCCCAAGTGAGACCGTGTGGCTGGCTGCCGGTTACAGCCAAGGCCGGGTTCTGGGAACCTACATTCACGCCCATTTCGCCTGCAACAAGGAGCTGGCCGCTAACTGGGCCGCTTTTTTACGAGTGGAAGTAAAATAGCATTGACATCCAGAGTCTGTTATACTAGATAACCTTCGCTTTTATAAGTTTTAGAATACTATAGTTGTTCAGGTGCTCGCCAGGGTGTTTCCCCGGTAAGAGCTTAATCGGGAACCTCGTGAAATTCGGGGACGGGCCCGCCGCTGTAACCGGGGACAAAAGCCATCATTCACCACTGGGATTTTTAAGTTCCGGGAAGGGATGGTTAGTCGAATGATCCGGAAGTCAGAAGACCTGCCTGAGCAAATAACGTCATAACTCGTGGACGGAGTTGTGCGTTAATAAACCTGTCGGATAGAAAAGGGAATCCCCGGGTCGAAACATTGGTTTCGATGCGGGGATTTTTTTGTTTGGGGGAGTTTATTTTAATTTAACATTTACAAAATGGAGAAAGGCATGAGTGGCAATTGGTTAAGAATGAGTTGTGTGAAAGTTTGGAGCGTGTTGATGGTTGTATGTTTGGCGACTTTATTTTTTACCGCAAGCCCTCTAAATGCGGCGACAACTATCGATGAACTGGTGGTAACCGCGACTCGTATGAAGGAGAAAGGTTTTGACGTTCCGACTCCGATTGAGGCCGTTTCATCTGAAACCCTGACTATCAACAGCCCGGCCACAGCGGCCCAATCTCTGGCTGAACTGCCCGGAGTCTCACTTTCTAGTGCCGGTTTCTGGAATACGATACCAGTGATTCGCGGTCTCGGCGGTAGCCGGGTTCTGGTTTTGATTGATGGCGACCGTGAAAACAATCTCTGGGCCGGGCGCTCACCGTTAACGCCCTTTATTGATGTCGGAAATGTGGAACGAATTGAAATTATCAAGGGGCCGGCCTCGGTTCTTTACGGTACTGACGCTATGGGTGGGGTTATCAATGTCATAACCAAGAGTCCCGATTTTGCCAAAGCCGAGAAGTGGACGTTCTTAAACAATTTCGAATGCCGTTACTCATCGGTGGATGAGGGGTGGTTCGGCCGTTACGCCTTAAGCGGTGGTGGTTACGGTTTTGATTTTGAACTGGCACTTGGAACCCGGGATGCGGATGACTATCAGGATGGGGCTGGAGATGATGTCGAGAACAGTCAGTTTGAAGGCCAGTCTTTAGATTTAAAGAGTCGTTATTTCATTAATGATGATCATGATTTGAGTATGACCATAAGAATAAGTAATATTGATGATATGGGGGTAACGAAAAAAGAGGGGGCCAGATATTCTCATTTTGATAAATTTGATACTGACACTTATAAATTGGCTTACCATGGTCGTAATCTGGGATGGCTCAAGGATCTCCAGATAAGAAGCTGGTACGTTGATCAGGAGCGCAGTTATGAAGCTGATATCCCGAGCCTGACAAAGCCGATCTACAAATTAAAGGGTAACGAGTTTGAGACCTCGGCCTTGGGCTCTTCACTTCAAGGACAGATCGATTTTGGTCTAAATAATCGCCTGATTTTCGGTTGTGAGTTCGTCGCCGAAGATGCCGATGGTGACGAATACATTACAGTCAAGAAAAACAAAAAAAATACCAAGGTCAAAGAGCTTACCTTTAAACCGATACCGGACTGTGATCGAGATCATTTCGGTATCTACGCTCAAGATGAAATTATTTTTGGTGAGAGTTTGACCATGCTCGCCGGTCTCCGTTATGACTACTTTGTCGCCGATGCTGATGATGCGCCGTTTACGACCGATATTTACGACAAAAACGGCGAAAATATTATAAAATCAAAAACTTCAATCAACCATTTCAGCCGGAAAAGTGATGATGCATTTACATTTAACCTTGGCCTCCTCTATGTTTTGACCGAAAATATCCATTTGACCAGTAATCTCTCTTCCGGTTTCCGGGCTCCCGATATGTTTGAGCGCTATTCAACCAGAAGCAGCACTTATATGATCATCGGCAACCCCGATCTTGATCCCGAATATTCCTATAATGCCGATCTTGGATTTAAACTTAATTATCGACGTCTTCGGGGATCGTGCAGTGGATTCTACACTTGGGTTGAAGATTATATTGAGCTTGCCAATACGGGGCGTGATTTTGACGGAATGGAGGCACGTGAGTATGTCAATGTTGATGATGCCGAACTCTACGGTGCCGACGGTTCGCTGGAGTTTGACCTGCTTAAAGAGTTAACTCTATTTGGTAACATGGCCTATGTTGTCGGCCGAGATCGTAAGAGTCATGATCGCTTAAATACAATTCCGCCACTTAATGGGATATTAGGGACACGCTGGCACGCTCAACTGGATAACGGCCTGCACTACTGGTTTGAGTTCAGCGGCAATTTTTATGATCGTCAGGATCACCCCGCCAAAGGTGAAAAAGAGACTGCCGGTTACTCTTTTTTCAATCTGCGCAGTGGCATAAAATTTGACTATGCTGCTTTCAAAGATATTACTTTAACCTTGAATATCGAGAACCTTTTCGATAAAGAGTACCGTAATCACATAAACACTGCAGATTTTTATAACGAACCTGGGTTAAATGTGATTACCGCACTGAAATTTTCTTTTTGAGAACCTTAAAAATGAAAAAGATTTTATCAATTGTTTGTTTGTTCATCCTTTTTTCAACCTCACCCCTGGCCGCCCGGACAATTACTGATCTTGGCGGCCGAACCCTGGAGGTGCCAGATAAAATCGAGCGCATTGTTGCCTTGCGCGGGGCTTTGAGCCTGGTCTGTTATTTAAATCTGGCCGATCGGGTAGTTGGGGTTGAACATCATGAGACCACTCAAACCAGTTGGGTCGGAGCGCGCGGGCGTTCTTATCGTATGGCTAACCCCAACCTTGGTGATTTGCCGATTATCGGTTCCCGCAACAAGCCGCAACCGGAGAAAATTATTGGCGTAAAGCCTGATATGATTTTTCTGGGTAGCGGCGGCGAGCGCCTTGCCGAGCAACTTGAACGTCAAACCGCAATTCCGGTAGTCGTGGTTGAAAGTGGTGATTTAGGCGGAAGTAAGCAACGTTTTTATCGCTCTCTACAATTGATTGGCAAACTTTGCGGGCTTGAGAAACGAAGCCAGGCAGTTTGTGACAAGATTGAGACGCAAATCGCTGAATTGGCCCGCCGGACACAGGATTTATCTCCGGCAGAGCGGAAGCGAGTCTATATCGGCGGACTTCAATTCAAGGTCGCTCACGGGATCCTGGGCACCAGTTGTAATTATCCCCCCTTTGAGATGGTCAATGCCGACAATGTTGTTGACAAATTGACGATTAATCGTAAACTCATTCGGGGCCGTTTTACGATCAAGAAGGAGACCTTTGTCACTCTTGATCCTGACGTACTTTTTGTCTGTGAAAGTGGTTTAAGTATGGTTAGCAAAGAACTTGACGAGCCACTTTATCAAAATCTTAAAGTCCGTCGCAACGATCAGATCTATCTGCTGATGCCGCACTATTACGGTGCTGATCCGGCTACAGTTTTAAGTGAAGCCTGGTATGTCGGTAAAGTTCTCTATCCGGAACGTTTTCAGGATGTTGAAATCGCCAAAATGGCTGATCAGCTCTACACTTTTTTTGTCGGCCGCCCACTTTATCGGAAGATGGCTGAAATATTCGGCGGTTTCACCAAACTTTCGGAACTTAAATGACCTCAATAAGTCAGCACTATCGAAACCATCGGCGGCAGCGACTTCTCTGGCTGGGATTGTTTACATTACTGCTGATACCGGCGGCTTATTTTATTTTGCTGAGCGGTGCGGCCGAGATCTCCGGGCAACAACTCTGGGATAGTTTATTAATCGGAGCAGAGGGCTCTGCCCACCTGGTAATCTGGCAGATTCGTTTGCCGCGTCTGGTCGGAGCTTTATTGGGCGGGGCCAGCTTGGCTCTGGCCGGTACGGTTTTACAGGCAGTTTTGAAAAATCCTTTAGCTGCACCCACCACTTTAGGCATTGCTCAAGGTGCCGCCTTTGGTGCAGCTTTGGGGATTACCTGTTCCGGCATGCGGAATTCATTGCCGGATTTGCAGGGTGGTTTCAGCGGTCTTGATGAATCGGCCCTGATCAGCTTTTTCGCTTTCTCTTTCTCTTTGTTGACCACGTTTATTATTATCCTTCTGACCCGTCTACGACGGGCCGGAAAAGAGTCGATAATCTTGGCCGGGGTTGCTTTAAGCTCTCTTTTTATAGCCGGGACTACCTTTCTTCAATATTTTGCTGATGAGACCCAGCTTGCCATGATCGTGCATTGGACTTTTGGTGACCTGGCTCGAGCTTCGTGGCCCGAACTCTATTTGATGGGCGTTGTTACAATCTGTTCAATGTTCTATTTTTTTGCCAACCGGCTCAATTATAATGCCCTTTTGGCCGGTGATGAAGTGGCTCAGAGCTTAGGTGTTAATGTTGTCCGTTTGCGTCTGCTCTCAATGTCGGTAGCGACTTTAGCCACCGCCGTAACCGTCACTTTCTTTGGTATTTTAGGTTTTGTCGGTCTCATCGCCCCGCATATGGCCCGCCGACTGGTCGGTTCCGATAATCGCTATCTTCTGCCCTTGTCGGCAGTTCTGGGAGCTCTGATTCTTCTGTTTGCTGATATTTTAGGTCAATCTCTGCTTGACCCGGTGGCCCTGCCTGCCGGAGTGATTACCTCTTTTCTCGGGACGCCGGTCTTTCTGCTGCTTCTTTTCGGCCGCAGGAGCTCTTAAAGTGGGAGTTAAGTTTAAAGATTTATCCTTTGATTATGCCGGCCGCTCGGTACTGGAGAAGATCTCATGCTCGTTGACGGCAGGCCATGTTCATGCCGTTCTCGGAGTTAATGGGGCCGGAAAATCGACGCTGATAAAATTATTGGCCGGCTTCCTGAAACCGGCCGGCGGCTCGATTTTTTTAGACGATGATAACCTGAACAAACTCTCTTTAAACCAGATTGCCAAACGCATCGCCTATGTTCCTCAACAGCAGCAACTCAGTGATCTGACCGTCAGTGACTATCTTTTCCTGGGGCGTAAACCCTATCTGCGTTGGCAGGCTGACAGCTCCGATGAAGCGATCGTTTTTACCATTTTAGAAAAACTTCACTTAAATCATCTGGCTCTACGCCCATTGCATAAATTGAGCGGCGGCGAACTCCAAAAAACAGCACTTGCCCGAGCCCTGGTTCAAGAACCTGAAATCCTGCTGCTTGATGAACCGACCAGCAGTCTCGATCTTAAAAATCAACACGAAGTGATGGAGATAATTGTTCGGGAGACCACCACCCGCAATCTGACAACCATCATCACGCTGCACGATGTCAATCTCGCTTTACGCTTTGCTGAAAGCTTCCTGCTCATGAAAGAGAGAAAAATATTAGCCTTCGGTGGCCTCGAAATAATGACCCAAAAGAATATTTCCGAACTCTACGATATCAATGTTCAACTTCATAAACTCGAAAAAAGCGTTTTAGTTACACCGGAGTAGGAGGTGGAGGGAGAAAACTTGGGAAGGTATCATTATTAAAATCATTTCCGGTGGACAGAGAAAATAAATTGCCGGAGGTATAAATATTTCGTTATTTTTATTGAGATAATTTTTTTAAGGGAAGAGATATTGACTTATGGTTGCAGAAAATAAACAACTTGGTCGTTTTTACGGCATTGGTACCGGGCCTGGCGATCCCGGTTTGTTGACGTTAAAGGCGGCTGACAGGTTACGGCAGGTTGAAGTGATTTTTGCGGCGGCAGCTCGGAAAAAGAAGAGTTTTGCCGGTGGGGTGATTGATGCTTTGGGTGACTGCTCGGCGCAGCGGGTAAGTTTGCCTTTTACAATGGCGCAAAAGATGGCCGATCGCGAGCAGCAGTGGATCAGTAATGCCAAAATTATTATTGGGAAGTTGAAAAAAGGTCATGATTGTGCTTTTGCAACTATTGGCGACCCTCTGCTTTATAGCACCTACACTTATTTGTTGCGTGAAATTATCACCCTTTTGCCGGAAGTAAAAGTTGAGACAATTCCCGGCATTATGGCCTTTCAAGATCTCGCTAGCCGTTTTAATTTACCCACAGTTGAAGACCGTGAAAGCCTGCTGATTATCCCAGCCTGGGGCCGGGACGAGAATTTTTCTGCCAAACTTAAACTGGCCGATACTGTAGTTTTGATGAAAACTTCCGCCTCCCGGCCGGAATTGATGGACGAACTTGATAAAGCCGGTTTTGCCGGTGAGTTTCTTTATGGGGCACAACTTGGTCAGGAACGGGAGGAGCTTTGTCGCGGAGTTGCAGCTATCGAAGAGGTTCCGGATGAATATCTTTCATTGATAATTGCTAAACGTCGTCCTGAACGCCAGCCTACTAATGTTGCAAAAAACGAGGGTCTCGAAGATGAATAAAAAATTAGACGATCTTTTAACAGATATCGAATGGCAGATGTCGGGAATTGAGATCGAGAATGAGAGTTTTCACCGGATTGAAGATGGACTTAAAGATTTTCAGAAAAAAGTTGGTCCGGCTATCTATCGTATTGGTCGGCGCCTGGTTCATACGACCGCCGATTTCACGATTGTCAATAATCTTTGCGTAAATTATGATCCGGTTGCCGCAGGGCTTAATGCCTTGCGGGACAAAGCATCGATCTATTGCGACTCATCGATGATTAGAAGCGGGATCTCTCTGGCTCGGCTTAAAATGGTAAACAGCGCGTATCGGCCGGAGGATATTCATTGTCTGGTTGCCGATCCGCAAGTTGTTAAAGAGGCCGGTGAGCGGGGTCAAGCCCGGTCATTGGTGGCGGTTGAAAAAGCGAAAAAAATTATTGATGGCGGCATTGTCCTGATCGGTAACGCACCTTTGGCGTTAGCCGGTATAATTCGTCTGCTGGTCGAAGAGAATGTCAGACCTCGGCTGATTATCGGGATGCCAGTCGGCTTTGTCCATGTCATCGAATCAAAGGAGCTGGTCATGGCGACTGAAATTCCCCAGGTTGTCATCAAGGGTCGACGCGGCGGCAGCTCTCTGGCAGTGGCCACGCTTCACGCGATTATTGAATCATTAGTCTGCTAGATGACAAGAAAAGTAAAAAATGATTTAAAGCGCGGTTTTTCAAGCGGTGCTTGTGTGGCTGCGGCAGCTGTTGGGGCTTGGTTGAGATTAAATAGAAAAGAGCCCGGAGATGCTGTAGAAACCATATTTCCTGATGGTTCGCGCAATCTTTTTAAACTCTTTGAGTCTTGTTATGATCAGGGTTTCGGGGTCGCCGTGGTGCGCAAAGATGCGGGTGATGACCCTGATATTACTGACCAGGCCCTGTTTAAAGTAAGGATGTGTGAAACCAGGGCACTTCCTCAAAGTTGCGATTACGAACTTGATTGTGATAAGGCCCGAATAATTTTGAACGGGGGGCTAGGAGTTGGTTTGGCAACCAGACCGGGACTCGATGCAGAACCTGGTAAATGGGCGGTTAACCCCGTTCCTCGACAGATGATAATTGATAATCTCAAAGCTGCGGGTTGTGGTCTTGAATCTCGAACCTACCGTTTGACGATTGAGATTCAGGATGGCGAGCGTCTCGCTCAAAAAACTTTAAATCCGCTGCTCGGCGTAGTTGGCGGTCTTTCGATTCTCGGCACCTCGGGATATGTTGAGCCTTATTCGAATAGTGCTTATATAAAAACCATCAGAATCTTGTTGTCCGGCACACAAAGGGCCGGTTGCCGGGTTGCGGCTCTCTGCACCGGCGGGCGTACGGCCAAAGCTCTGGGTCGTGATTTTCCCAAGATGCCGGAATTTGCGATTATCAGAATTGCTGATTTTATTGCTGATTCATTGAAAATTGCCGAAGAGATCGGTTTTGAGAGGGTGATTATTGCCTGTATGGCGGGAAAACTCTATAAATACAGTGCCGGATTAGAGTACACTCACGCCCATACCGTACGTTACGGTTGTCAAGACCTGGCGACAATTGCCGGAAATTTAGGCATTGATGATGAGATTGTCAGCTGCTGCCGGCAAAGTGCCAGTGTCCGCGAAGCCTTCTCTTATCTTGCTGCTAAAGAGGTAATTTTAATGCAGGATTATCTGGGGCGCAAGGCGTTTGAAGAGCTTCAAAAGTGGGCCGGTAAGCTTACATTGGAACTTCGCCTTTACGATCCTCAAGGAAATTTTTTACAGAGTTGGGAAAAGTGATGAGACAAAAGAGACCATATTATCCGATCTTCATTGCCCTTGAACAACGTTCCTGTCTTGTTGTTGGCGGGGGGGCGGTGGCTTGGCGCAAAATTGAGGGTCTGCTTGAGTGCGGGGCCCAGGTAACGGTTGTGGCTTTAGATTTGGTGGCGGAAATTAAACAGGCCGCGACAGAAGGCCTTATTACCGTCAATCGTCGATCCTTTAGCGAAACCGATCTTGAAAATGTCTTTCTCGTTTATGCCGCAACTGATAATGCAGACGTTAATGCCGAGATTCTGACGCTGTCTCAAAAAAAGGGTATTTTGGTCGCAGCAGTTGACAAAAACTGGGTGGCTGGAGATTTTATCACTCCGGCCCGGTTTACTAATAAAGGGGTCTCGGTTGCGGTTTCAAGTGATGGTGAGAGTTGCAGTCGTTCCCGTGACGTGAAAAACGAGCTTCAGCGTTTTCTAGAGGATAACAAATTATGACAACAAATAAAAAGAGAGTTATCCGGCTGGCTTTGCTCGGATTCGAGCCCGGCTCAGTTGTGATCAGTGATATTTTACAAAGTTTTCTGCATCTCGGAGTTAACTTAGTTGCTGAAGTCGTTCCAGGCAATGCTGAGAACCCATTTGTTTGGCTTGATAGTGAAGATAAATTTGATGGGCTTTTGCTGCCGTTGGCGCAAGGGCTTGAAAATTTGCCGGCAGATATTGAATGGTTTGTTCCGCGTCAGCGTCAGGGTGAAGCCTTGCTTCCGGCAAGAGACAATATGCCCGCCCTCTTTTTCAAGAAAGATCATCAACCTCTTTTGGTTCTGCGCTCTTTCTTTGTTTCCAGCGTTGCCTTTGTCGGTGGCGGCCCCGGCGACCCTGGTCTCTGTACGGTAGCCGGGCAGGAGGCTTTACGTCATTGTGAGGTCTGTCTTTATGATGCTTTAGTCGCCGACTCTCTGCTGGCCGAAATTCCGGCGACGGCAAAAGCTGTTTATGTCGGGAAACGTTGTGGGCATCACAGCTGCGATCAACCAAATATTTGTCAATGGTTGGCTGATTACGCCCGCCAAGGCCTGCGCGTGGTTCGCCTGAAAGGTGGAGACCCGGGAATTTTCGGACGTCTGGCTGAAGAGGTTGAAACTTTTGACCGCTACTCTTTGCCTTATCGGGTCGTAGCCGGGGTCAGTAGTTTGTTGGCGGCGACTACGGGAACTGGAATGTTTCTTACGCGGCGGCATATTTCTCGCGGTTTTACCGTGTTGACCCCTCGCCATGCTCAAGGAGGCAAAGAGCCTGATCCGGTTTATGGCCCTTATCTGAAACGACCGCCGCGGCCGGTGGTTTTCTTTATGGCTATGGCCCGCATCGGTGAGTTGGTAGAAAACCTTAAAAAAAGGGGGCGTTTAGCGACTGAATCGGCAGCTGTAGTTTGGGGCGCAAGTACCCCTTTAGAGAAGGTGGTTCGCGGCACGTTGGAAAATATCGAAGATTTGATCAAAAACCATGACCGTGAACTGCCCGGACTTTTTATGGTTGGTGAGACTACACAATTTGCTTTGGTTAAAAAGTGGAGTGCTCTGTTAGATGAACGAATTCTTCTCCTGTGTCAGCCATATTTGCGGTCAGATCTTGAAGCTGAGATTTTAGCTTATGGTGGTCGGCCGGTGGCGGCACCGCCAATACTGAAACTTGAAGGCGTCGAGGTGACTAAACCCAATTTTGATACCGTGCTGATCACCGATGAAAAGATTGCCGCTAATTTTATCTCTTGTTGGGGTGCATTTGATCAAGATTCAACTATACAAGGTCAAGATGGAAGAGCGATGATTCACAAATTGGCCCAAGAGCGGGTAAGTGAAAGAGTTGAAATAGGTAACGGGTTTTAAACTTATGAGTCTTACGATTATCGGTTGCGGTCTTTGTCGAAATGATTTGACTGTGACCATGGTGAAACGAATTTCCGAGGCCAGGATCTTGGCCGGTGGTCAGCGGTTGCTCGACTGGTTTCCCGATCATCAAGGCGAAAAAGTAGCTTTAGGCGCTCACGCCCGCCAACAGGCAGTAAAATTATTGCTGCTCGCCAAAGAGTCTGAAATCGTCGTTTTAGCTTCCGGAGATCCTCTCTTTTTTGGAATTGCGGCTACTTTTCTTTCCTTATTGGATGAGGGAACTGAAAAAGGCTTGTCCCAGGTGCCGGATAGAATTAATAGGGTGGGAGAAATTGAGATAATTCCTAATATCTCTGCTCTTCAGGGAGCTTGTGCACGTCTTGGACAGGCCTGGAGTGAGCTCAATTTTTTCAATCTTCACGGCCGGGTTACGACGATTGACTGGCGTCGGATCTTGCGCTCTAATGGGGCCTTGCTTCTGGCCGGGCCGGGTGATAAGCGACCCCAGTTTTTAGCCGCAGCCCTAATCAATTTTTTCCCTTTGGCAAAATCGCGGCCGGCCGTGGTCTTTTGCGACTTAGGCCAAGACCAGGAGAAGGTTTTCAATGGTACCCTGGCCCAGGTTGCAGATCAGGAGTTTTCACCACTTTCATTACTCTTTATCGACCCGGCTGAAGGTGTCGAAAAAATCCCACCCTTGGCTTTGGGATTGCCCCCAACAGAGTATGAGCATGAAGCCGGCCTGATCACCAAAGCAGAGGTTCGAGCGGTTATTCTGGCTAAACTTCGTTTGGTGCCCGGAATTATGTGGGATCTGGGAGCAGGCAGTGGTTCGGTCGCGATTGAAGCGGCTACTCTCAATCACGGTTTAAAGGTTTGGGCCGTCGAGAAGGAACCGGATCGGATTAAACGCATTGAAAATAACGCTCGCAAACATGGTTGTCTTGATGATCTTAAAATTATCTCCGGCAAGAGCCTTGACGTTCTCGAAAACTTGCCCGATCCCGATCGTATCTTTATCGGTGGCGGCGGTCAAGAGATTGGCGAGATTACAACAAAAGCCTTTTTCCGATTATCATCCGCTGGTTTTCTTGTGGCGACGGCTGTCACCCTGGAAAGTCGGGCTATGTTAAGCAGCGTTTTGATTGATGAATGCCTTGAAGTTGTCGAAATAAACATCGCCCGCAGTCAACCGCTTGGAAATATGCGACTGCTTAAAAGTGAAAACCCAATTGCAATCTATGTTTTTCAGAAAAAATAGGATTTAAATAATATGGCATCAAATAATGAATCTAATACCTCTCTTTACAAACCCAATACTGTTATCATCGCCGGGGCTGGCCCCGGAGCTGTAGATTTGATGACCATGCGTTGTCATCAAGCCGTGACTGAGGCTGAAATTATTGTCTTTGCGGGCTCTCTGGTCAATCCTGAAGTTCTTAAATTTGCTACGCCGGAGTGTGAAATCCATGACAGCGCTGCCATGACGCTTGATCAAATGGTGGCCGTGATGATTGCCGGAATCCAGACCGGAAAGCGGGTTTTACGCTTGCATACCGGTGATCCGGCGATGTATGGCGCGATCAGCGAGCAGATTAACGCCCTGGCTGAAGCCGGGATCAGAGTAGAAATTATTCCCGGTGTCAGTTCGGTTTTTGCGGCGGCGGCCTGTGTTAAAGCTGAACTCACGCTGCCGGAAGTAACTCAGACGGTTATTTTAAGTCGCCGGGCCGGGCGGACGCCGGTTCCCAAACGGGAATCGATTCCCGAACTCGCCCGCCATCAAGCAACGATGGCTCTTTTTTTAAGTGTGGCCGCGATTTCTGATCTGGTAGCTGAACTTTTAGAGGGCGGCTATGCCCCAACCACACAGGTTGCGGTCGTCTACCGGGCAACCTGGCCGGATGAAAAAGTTGTGCTTGGAAATCTTGCGGATATTGCTAAAAGAATTGAAAAAGCTAAAATCGGTCGCCAGGCGATGATTCTGGTAGGTGATGCGTTAAGCCGTAAAGGTGCCCTTTCCCGGCTTTACGCCAATGAATTTGCTCATGGTTATCGAGAGGCAAACATTAAAGACAATGATTGATAACACTTATTTTGATAACTCCTCTTTTGCCGGGTCGTTGGCGCTCTATGCCCTGACCGCTCCTGCGACTGAATTGGCTTTGAACTTTCTTGAAATTGAGGGGAAAGCGCAAGCTTTTATTCTTGAATCAGCCCTGTGCGGCCAGTCACTGCCTGAAACCATTAAAAAACAGGTAACAGTTTTCTCTAAAGGTAGATTTAATGAGATTGTCAATAACAACTGGCAAAACTTTGAAGGCCATCTTTTTATTATGGCGACCGGGATTGTGGTTCGCCAGATTGCCCCTCTGTTAGAGGGTAAGATCAAGGATCCGGCGGTTGTCGTTTGTGACGAAAAAGGTGAGTTTGCAATCTCTCTTTTGAGCGGCCATATCGGCGGCGCCAACCGTCTGGCTCGTAAAACTGCAGCCATTTTCAATGGTAAAGCGGTGATCACCACGGCTACCGATGTTCAGGGTCTTGCAGCGATTGACGAGATTGCCGCCCGTAAAGGTCTTAAAATTGTTAATCCCGAAGCTATCAAAGAGATTAACGGCCTCCTGCTGGCTCGAAAAAAGATCGCTATTATCGGTCACAGTTTCTGGAGCAACATTATTTGTTCCCATTTCGATGGTCGGGTGATCTCTTGGTCATCGTTATCTATTGCGGCTCAAGCACTAAGTCAGGCTGAGGTTTCCGGGGTTGTCTTGATCGATAAAGATAGCTCTCCGGCCTCTGATCTGCCTGCCCTTTTTCTGCAAAGTTCAAAGGTTGTGGTCGGTATCGGTTGTCGTCAGCATACATCGCAAAGCGAGATTGAAGAAGCTGTAACCAGCGTACTTGCCGACCACGGTATTCTTTGGTCAAAAATTATTGAAATTGTCTCAATTGATCTTAAAAAAGATGAGAGAGGTCTGCTCGATTTCGCCACCGCAAAAAAACTGCCGATTCGTTTTTTTTCGGCTACTGAGCTTGAAAATATTAAAGTTCCTTCACCCTCGACCAAGGTTCAGACGGTTACCGGCTCTTCCTCCGTCAGTGAAGCCGCTGCAATTTTGGCCAGTCGGGGAGAGTTGTTAGTAAAAAAACATAAATTTAGCCGGGTAACCGTTGCTGTTGCCCGTTGGAAAAATGAGAAAAGGGTAAGATGATGAATCAAGGAAGAATATTTGCCGTTGGAATCGGGCCCGGGGGCCTGGATCTCTTGGCTCCGCAAGCGCGTAAGATTTTGCAAAGAGCCGATGTGGTGGTCGGTTATCGGCCTTATCTTGATCTGCTCGGCGATTTAATTATTGACAAAGAAGTTGTTTCAACCGGAATGCGGGGCGAAGTCGCCCGCTGCCAAAGTGCCATTGCCAAAGCCCGGCATGGGTTAGTTGTGGCCGTAGTCTCATCCGGTGATGCCGGCATTTATGGTATGGCTGGTCTCCTTCTTGAACTTGAGGAAAATGAAGAAAAACCTCTGACTATTGAAGTCGTACCCGGAATCACCGCCGCCAATGCCGCGGCCGCTGCTCTCGGGGCTCCTTTGATGAACGATTTTGCGGTTTTGAGTCTCTCGGACTGGTTGACCCCTTTAGAGGAAGTTAAACGCCGGGTCAAAGCCGTAGCTAAAGCCGACCTGGTTTGTGTTCTCTACAATCCGCAGAGTCGTAGCCGCAGAGACCTTCTGCCTGAAGTTATTAATGAATTTGTTTCTGCCAGAGGGAAATCAACCGTGGTCGGCACAGTCCGCAACGCCGGCCGCAAAGGTGAAAAATGTTGGCTCGGAACTTTAGCCGAATTGCCGGTTGAAGATGTCGATATGGTGACCGTAGTTTTGATCGGTAACTCCCGCACTGCAATTATCAATAATCGAATGGTAACTCGGCGCGGCTATAGGGTGACAGAAAGAAAAAAATGATTGCTAAAGCGTGCATTGCCCGCAAATAAGAGCTCTTATGAAAACATTTTTTTGTTAAAAGAATAAGAAAATAACCCGATGCTCCTAATTGTAATTATTTTACCGAACAGCAGTGGCAAGGGCTGAATCAACGCTGGATTAAGATATCTCCCCCTGCCCTTTTTTATAACTTCTCACTTATTTTAAAAACAGCCATGCCAGATTATCTAGCCCCCCGCTTATTTCGCAACGGCCATCTG
>JAOZKP010000622.1 GCA_029935295.1 bacterium
TTTGGAACCGCCCAGAGCTATATATAAATTAATCCGGGCGCTAAGAATTTTGCTCTCCTGAGTGATAATATCGTGATCCAGCTGCAGACTGTTAAGTTCCTCTTTCAGGACATTGATGAAATCACCATTACCGTACAAGTAACGGCGCCGGGCTTCGCGCAGGGTTTTTTTGGCAAGTTCACTCTGTTTCTGAATCGATTTAAGGCTTTCTCCAGCATCCTTTTCTAAAGTCAGTGCATCCTCAACCTCGATTACGGCATTGACCACCACTTCACGATAATTCTGCAGGCGTTCATCAACCACGGCCCGAACCCGCTCGACTTCAGCCCGGCGGCGGCCGCCGTCAAATATCGGCCCGGCAAGATTGGCCGCCAGGTTGTAGAGCCAGTTGTCGAGAATCGATCCGGCATCATCACCGAAAGCACTCCCGTATGCAGTTAATCGCAATGCCGGCAGCCGATCAGCCCGGGCTGCAACGACTTCCCATTCAGTCGCTTTCAAGCGCAGACCCGCAGCCCGAATATCGGGTCGGGCCGCCAAAAGATCAGCCGGCAGGCCCAACTCCGGGAGCTCATTGACATCCGGGAAATAACGGTTTTGCACTAAACTTGCGTCAAGTTTAGTGCGGCCGCATAAAAGGGCCAGACGCCGCCTTAAAATTTCCTGATTATTGACCACCGGAATCAAAGTACCTTGCAGTTTCTCAACCAGCTGCTGCTGCTGGTAGATATCTAAAGCTGTGGCTTTGGCGAGCGGAAAACGGAGGATAATAATCTGCAGGAGTTTTTTCTGCAGAGCTATCTGCTGTTCAAGCAGATCCTGATGCCGACGATTTTCAATCAAATTCACCCAGGTTTCGGCCAGGGCCCCGCTGACACTTAAGCGAGCTGTTTTGAGATCTTCTTTAGTTGCAAAAAACTTCTCCTTCTCACTGGTGCGCACGGCCCGTACCCGGCCCCAGAGATCGACTTCATAGGAGGCATTAAGTCCAAGCGACCACTCATCCGTAGAAATCGAATCGCGGTTTTTCTGCTTCAGCTTCTGGGTTCCGACCCCGGCACCGCCGCCAAGTTCAGGATAGAGCCAGGATTCAGCTTTTAGAGCCTTAAAACGAGCCTGCTCAATCCGGCTTAAAGCAGTAAGTACAGAGAAATTTTCAGTCAAAGCCAGCTGCATCAGCCGGTTTAATTCCGGATTCTGCCAACGCTCCCACCAGAAGTCCGCCATCCCATTAACGGACAGAGCTTCGTCCTCCGCATAGAGTGAATAACTTTCAGGAAAATCAACCGGCAGGCGCTCCTGTTCGGAAACCTTTTCCGGTTGCAGTCCGATCCCGTTACAAGCCGACAACAGGAGCCCAAAAAGCAGCCCCCAAAATAGTATATTCCTAATCCTGAGCATAGTGCTGAACGTACTACCCATAAAAGCTTTTTTAGTCAAGTTGTAAG
>JAOZKP010000214.1 GCA_029935295.1 bacterium
GCCATCAGCCAGGCGGCGGGGGGAAGTGCAGTTTGGTAAAAGGTTGCCATTGTAAAGCTTGAGAAAAATGTTATCAGGCAACACTTAAGATGTTCAGCTAAAGCTAAAAAAAGAAAAGCCCGGCGGTAAAACGTCGGGCTTTTTTCGTGGGCGGTTGCTGTTTGGCAGGAATGTTGAGAGCGGTTATGAATTATCCCAAACCAATGATGCGATGGTAGTAATCCTCGCTCTTGCCTTTGGGTTGGCGATAGAAAAGTTTGTCTGCCAGTTGCTGTTGTTTCTTAAGGACCGCCGCGGCGGATTCTTCTGAAATTCTGATAGTTTCAAGAATTTCAGTAAAGGCCTGATAATTGCTGACTTGGAGAGGCTGCAGTTCGTCAAACACGTAGAGTCCCGAAACCTGGTCCGGGTTGGCGATTACCACCGGACAGCCAGAAAAAATTGATTCAATGGCGGTGAAAGAATAGAAGGTCACTGTGGCGATCGAGCCATGAAAAAAGGTTGCCAGAGGGAACTCATCCTTCAGGACTATGATTCCCGGCAAAGAGTAAATTGAATCTGTTTCAGCGGGATGCAACTTGATGACCGCCTGGCAGTCGTGTTTTTGGCAGTAGGCTGCCAGCCATTTCTCAATCTGCAGTCGGATGGCTACCGTTGAAGATCCCCGAGTATATTGCGAAAAATAGGTGATAACCGGCTTTCCCCCGGCGAGCTTAAGCCATTCAGGCGACACTGCCTGCCGATCGTCGCCCAGTGAACGAAATTGAGGGTTTTCAACGATTTCGATTGACGCTGCATCATTTCCCATCCGGATGTATATTTCCCGGTAAAACTCCCCGAAAACAGCAAATGTAGTGACCGGTGAAATTCCTTGATAATAGCCGGCTCCGTGCATGAAATTGTAGATTTTTAATTGTGTATGCGTACTGGTTTTCAGCTGATTGAGGACATTGGCGGTATCGAGGAATTCTTCCAGCATAACAAGCTGGCGAACCGGAGTACCAGCCAGGTATCCTTTCCACAATTGTACCTTGCGCTTAAATTCCTGACGATAAAAAGAGACCAGAGTATTGATCGCTGGCGACCCAAACAATGCCTGGACGGCAACAACAAAAGATGAACAGATGGCTGGATAATCTTTCAGCCGGGAGAACGGGATGCCATTTTTATTGAGGTAGTCGGCGAAATCTCTTTTTCTTTTGTTGAGGATATTGTCCCTGAACAGTACTTCCACAGCCTTGTTCTTATCCCATAGAGGTTCCAGCATCTTCCAGGCTGTCAGGGTCGGGGCCAGAAAGAGGTACGCGTTGACGGGCCTGCGACGGCGTGAAAAGAACTTGGCAATGCGGTTGGCCAAGCCGATGGCCAGGGGTTTGAGCAACTCTTTTTTCAGGGTTGATTTTTTTGCTTTAAGAACTTTTTCGATACTTTGCCGGTGCTGCGGCAGAATTGTTGCCAGGTCATTTTTTTGCAGACAACTCAGAATGTGAACCGGATGATCAGGCTGCTCTCGGGACAGAATGAAGTCGATGGTGGCAACGTAAAAAAGGATACCGCGAAACTGAATCAGGTTCTTGACCACCGCATCATATTCATCCTTCGGCAGGGAATAGTGGGTTGCAAGGTAGCTATTAGCCAACTTAAACGCCCATTCTTCAATGGTGGAAACCGGGTAGCACCGCCGCCGGCAATTGTGAGCGATTCCTGTTGGAAATTCAGTATCCTGAGTGTAGATAATCTGCCGATAGTCTGCCAAACAAAGATGATCGGGAATTGCTGGGATATCGGCATTAACGATAAGTAGCGGCTTCACTGTTAATCCTTTGCGATGGCAGCCTGATTCAAACCCAGGCCGATGGCGGAGAAAATTATCCACCCGTAATGAGCAGTCTGTAAAGATTGAGTGACACTTTCAATAATCAGGTTTACGGAAAGCCAGAAACTGAAAAGAACAAAGGGATGACTTCTACCCCGCCATAAAAGCAGAAGGGAACGACCGGCAAGAAAAACAAGCAGCAAAATTCCCGGAACTCCATATTCACCCATAACGGAAGCCAAATAGACATCGTAAACCGACATGTGTTTTTGTTCAACTTGAAAATGAAACAGTTTGTCCATACCGAAATCAAGGTAATAGGGGCTGTAATGAATAACAGAAAATTTACTACCAAAAGTGCCTGGACCACCACCAAAAGGAAATTTCAGTTTGGCCAGCTCAAAACCGTTAATCAATAAAACCCGGCGTATATATTCAGGGTCGTGGAATAACTGGTACATCGGTTTTTTAATCTGTTCTAAATAGTGAGGAATAAAAGGAACGCTAACTACAACCAATAAAGCCATCCCTGCAAGTACGACATGTTTCCAGGAGAATTTTTTCATCAAAACGATATAAAAAACAATCAATATAGTGACCGGCAAATAACGGCGCGTCATGCTGGAAAAAAGAAAAATGATGTTAATCAACAACAACAACCATTCCAACCTTGTCAAACGATTATTAATGGCCAACCGCGAACCATAGAAAGCAATGGCGGTGAATAAAATCGTCACTGAAAATATCGGGCTGGCAAAAATACCGGTATGTCGCAACACTGTCCCCCTAAATTGAAGGGGAATTTTAAAAAATGCATACATCGGAGGGCCAATCAGATACTGTAAAATAATAAAAATTATGGTAATCACATTAACGGTTATCAACCACTTGCCATAAATTCGCTCATAGGCGGCAGGTTCTTTCAACGAGATAAAAAATGAGAGAATAATCAAATATTTTATGGAAATAAAAATCTGGATCAGATGGGATGTTGGCAATTTTTCAACCAACAACAAGGCGACGGCATAAATGGTAAAAATCAAGGTTAGAAAGAAAATCCAGTTTACTTTGAATTTTTTTTCCAGCATCCTCCAGAAAACGGCAAACAGTAAGCATAAATTTACAAACTCATCCAAATAACTAATAGCAGGCTGAAAAACTCGGATGAGATCGTGGGCGGCAATCAAGGTTAAAACGGCGGCAAGGAGCCAGGATCCTTTTTTTTCAGTTAAACGAGACATTGCCGTCATCCATATCCCGCATTAATTGTTTTGTGTAATGTAAAGTTTTGCGGCCCCGGAAAAAGGAGACCAGAATAAGACTGCTTCCAACAATCAGCAGGCCAATTTTATATGCCAGATAAGCCGTCAACCCAATGCTTGGAGTGAGAAAACGGGATAGCAGAGTAACACTAAAAAGTATTGTCAAGCCACACAGAAGGCGGGCAAACGGCCAGGTAACTAACAACAGTTTCCGGGATAACAAGCAGGTAACCAGAAAAAGCAGGGCATAAGAAATCAGCGTTGCCAAAGCAGCTCCCCAAGCTTGGTAGATGGGGATAAGCAAAGTATTGAGCAACACGTTGACAAGCGCGGTCATGCAGGTTGTGCCCGCTAGTAACTTAGTCTTTTTGTGGTGCATGATAATGGGGATTGCACAGAAATAGAGACCATGAAAAAAACCCATAAAAACTATCATAATATAGATCCCCTGACCAGAGCTATACCTTTGATCAAGTATGACTGTAAACACTTCCCGGCTGATCAGGGTAAAAATGAGACTGATAATCAGGAAGGCAGGGACAACCAAGTATAGAATCTCACTTAATAGTTCACGAACGTAGTCAACTCTATCCAGGAGCATATAATAGTAGGGTATGGTGGCGTTTTTAATGCTGTTCATTAGTAAATCCATGATCAAACCCAGTTGGCAGGCTGCCGAGTAAATTCCCAACTGTTGGAGGCTACCCAGGCGCTCAAGAAAAAAGCGATCCGACAACAAGAGAATCCAACCCCCGATAGCATGGGGTAAAAGAGGAATGGCAAAGGACAGGATTTCCTTAACTTGGGATAGATTAAAGGTGATCATGGCCTTTTTGAGGATCTGCTGCAAGCTGATTGCCCCAACCAAAAGGGCACCAATAAGGTAGCCGTAAATGATGCCATTAACTCCCATTCTGCCCCAAATGACCAAGATAACAATAGCTCCGAAAATTGCCATTGTACGGGTTGATTGGAGAACACCGAAAGTAACAGCCTTTTTTTCCGCAATGGCCAGGGCCAGCGGCAGCCCTAAAAAAGAGAAAAGAGCTGCGGACAAGATGGCAAAAGGATAAAAAGGCCATAAAGGAATATTGGTAAACAAGGAATCCGGCAGCAGAAACAACATGCTTAACAGAGTGATGCTCATAGCCATAACATTGAGACTCATAAGCATGAAGATAGTTCCCATCAATTTTTGGCGCTGTTCTGGCTCTGTCAATTCAAAAAAGAAACGGGTTGCCGCTCCGTTCAATCCCAAAGTGAAAAGGAGTGTCAAGACGGTAATCAGAGCCTGCAAATAGCCGAAAACTCCATATTCGGACACTGTTAAGTGCCGAGTCAATACCGGAACCATGAAAAAGGCCAGTGATTTTGGCACAACATCACTAAGGGTATAGATAAGGATGTTCTGGATTAGTTTCACGTGATATCCTGTTGTTTTCAGGCACTGTTTTGAGCCGCCCTGAGTTTCTTTTATAGTGGTTCATTTCCCCTCCTTTTGTCAATCAATTTCCTCTGTCAGATGAAGAGCTGCAATGTGTCGATCAGGTTATTGATGATCGCGTCATCAATATGATACTTTCTTATGACAATTACGGTTCCGCAATGCGAGATGTTTTTTCTTGCCGTTGTTTGCGAACTGAATTATTAAAAATAAGTCGCCTGAAATAAATTACCGTACATTTGGCACAAAAGAATATTTTGGCTTGGATCGCAATCAACATAGTGTTTTCATGGGGTTGCCGCTACATATTCGACCCCGAAATAAACTTAACCACACGATATAATTATATTTTAAACAATAAAAGCCTGTACTTTATTGCCCTAAAATGCTACTTGTAGCCCCTAGAACCTAGCAGAAGAAACCGGCATAAACCGGCATAAACCGACCCACTCTGAACCAGATGGAACAAGGTCGGTTTGCAAGTGTGTTGGTCAGGACACTCTGTATTACCCTGAATATGCTTGGATATGAAATTGAAATCAGTGCCAAAAACAGTATTGGTCTGCCGGTTTTAAAACAATATGCTTAAAGAACACTCGACAATAATTCGCCGGATGGTTATCGGCAGTGATC
>JAOZKP010000623.1 GCA_029935295.1 bacterium
CATTAAGGGTACATAAAATAATACCACGGCCACTAACTCTTGAAATCAATGACTGTCCCGAAAAAGCCAAAGCTTCACACATCCAACAAGAGATTTCAACACCCCATTTTCAACAGTCAAATTCTCTCGAACATGCTCAGAAGATTCCTCACAAAAACCGGTAAGCTTTTCAAACCACATAGAATTTTCTCATCATTTTCACAAAAGCTAATCAATCATCTTGCTGATCAGCAACCACGAACACTGCGACCCTAACCTGATGCTCCGGATGTTCCTCGGGTGACAGTTGCTGAATAACTGCTTCAAAGATATCATATCCTGATCTTATAATTTTAGATATTTCCTGATTTGCATTTTTTGGAATATGCCCGATCTTTTTCCCATTGAATCGCAATTCGACCGCATCGCTGTCATACTTATTATCCTCATCAGCTATAAGTTCGATGCGAGAACCGATTTTCATTTCACTAAAAAGCAAAGCCCCTTGATAATAAGCGAAACCAGCAATATGAAAAGATTTAAAAAATGTGTTCTCCATGTCGTTCTCCTCCGTCATTAAAGTTGATGTCAATTTGCAATCTCTGCACCGACATTTGACACCACTATAACCGAGGGAACGAACGCGTGAGTTCGCAGGGTAAAAGTTTTTTAATTTATTTTGAGGGATTCAACTGATCTCGTAGATCATGCTAACCTGAGCTAATTGTTGTAATTGCAAAAACACAACAATTAATCTTATCGCCCTGAACGAACGGCACGTACATAGTTATTAATCGTCGCAGGACAACCGAGGACGAGACCTTGATTAAAATCAACCCGAAATGCTCCGGGAATACCAACGTAATCAGTTGATGACCAGTAGAGTATCTTGACATTAGTAAAAGGATGACCTTCTGGTAACGTAAGGGGTGATTGTGTCCGATCAATAAGGGTTGCTAATTCATCTATTGTCGGCAGACGCCAACCCATTCGGCCACCAATTTCTAATTCATAACAAACATTCTGCGCCCAATCCCAATCATAGGCAGTATCATCGGTATTTCTTTGCCAAACCAAGCCAGTCTCACGATCAAATACCGCTTCATCATCCAAAACCAACACAAAACGCCCCTCAGATATTTTCTGGTTCCAAGGTGTTATTGCACCGGTTGTTTGGTAGCTGCCATCCGAAAAATTTATGCCACAACCATCACCCTCAAGGAAAATATCGCCCCCGATATTAACATTGTCATTGAGGGTCATTTCAGAAAATGACACCTGAGTTGTTACGACACAAAACAACACCATAATAGCCATTATAAGTAGTGACTTACCTGTTGCTTTTCCCATTGGTGTAACCTCCTAAAACCATAAGTTATTACTTAACCAATTCCAAAATCTGCTTTATTTTTTATTCAACTGATCCCGAAATACATTGCTGCTCTTAAACGTCAATATCCGCCGGGGT
>JAOZKP010000215.1 GCA_029935295.1 bacterium
AGTTTGGCTGTTTTGAAAAGGGGATAGGGTGATATGACAAAAATTGAAATGTTTACCGGAAAGGGCGGGGTTGGCAAAACGACTATGTCGGTGGCGACCGCATTGCATTATGCTCAATCAGGAAAAACCCTGCTGATTTCCACTGACCCTTCAGGTTCTCTGACCGAAATCTTCGGCCGCTCTCTCAATCAGAGAGTCGTGACCGTGGCTGAAAACCTTGATGCGGTTGAGTTGACGCGGGAGTTGGTACTTAAACTCTGGCGGGAGAAATTTGCGGATGAGATATATACGGTTCTGTCATCTTTTCTGCCGGTAGGGCGGGAGATTATCGACTATATTGAAGGAGCTCCGGGGATTGATGAAGAGTTTATGCTCGATTACCTGCTGACAATGGCGCAGTCAGGTACTTATCAAACCATCGTCTGGGATACGGCGCCAACAGTTACTACCCTTAATCTGCTTTTTATTCAGCAGCTTTTTTACTCTCATCTTACCCAGGCGCAAAAAGTTTACTTGAAAGTAAAAAGTGTTTTCAGCAAGGTTGATCCGCTGACTCTTATTGATAAATGGCTGCACTTAACCGCGCAGATCATTGAAATGTTGCGTACTGATACCCGGGCCTGGGTTGTCGCTAATCCGGAGCAGCTACCGGTGGCACAGGCTCTAAATATTGCAGCTTCGTTGGCAGAGTTCAAAATTGGGGTTAACGGATTTATTCTGAATAAGATGCTGCCGCTGGAAATCTGCGGCCAGCACCCATTCTGGCTGGCAAAATATGAAGCCCAGCAGAATTGCCGCAGGATTTTGTGTCAGTCTGCCGGTGCTCTTTCTGTGAAAGAGATCCCGGAGCTGGCTGGCAAGATGAAAGTAGATGGTTTTTTAGGTGATGTAGTTAAACTGCTATACTGATCTTGTCAGACGAGCTATAGTCAATCACAGGTGAGCGTCTATCGCCTGTCTGGTTTCTGCCATAACCTTTTCGATGTCAGCTTTGTTGTAACTTGCCGGAGTTGCGATGGGGGGGCTGAACGTCAGGGTTATTGTTCCCGGTTTAATTGCGATTTTTCCTTTAGGTTGCAGGTGGCCGCTGTTAGTGATGGTTAATGGCAGAATCGGCAGGCCCAATTGTGATGCAAGAACAAACCCGCCCTTTTTGAAATTCCCCAAACGGACTGATGCCGGACTGCGAGTACCTTCAGCAAAAAGAATGATTGAGATTCCGTTTTTCTGCAAAACCTTTCCCTGAGTTTGGAGCTGGTCAATTGCCTGACGGCGATTACCCCGGTCAATAATAATTGAACCACTGCGGTTCAAAGCTGTGCCGAAAATTGGAATTTTGGTCAGTTCGCGCTTGGCAACAAAGAGGCAGTACAGGGCCCGGCAACTGAAGATTGCATAGATGTCGAGAAAACTCTTATGGTTGGCAATAACCATATAAGTCTGTTGCGGGTCGATATTTTCCAGTCCTTGATAAACAACCTTTACTCCATTCCAGCGCAAATTTATCCATCCCCACCAGTTACCGACAAATTCAATTCCGGCTTTCGACCAGGGTGTGAATGTTGAAATACATCCAATTGAAGCCCATAAAAAGGTATTCGGCACGACAATCAGAAGAGTGCGCAGAGCGCAGAAAAAATTGATGATTGTTTTGAACATGGGATCTCATTTATAATCTGTTAAAATTTTAATGTCTATTCTGGAGATCTGAAATAACTGGGTCGGGCTGGTTTTGTCAACCTTTCATTTTTTCTCATTTACTTCCGGCTAAGGCGTATTTTGCGCGGTGCGGCGAGCCAGAAACAGCTGCAGGAGAGCCAGAGAACAACAATGTCGACAATAAAGGCGGTTAAATATGAACCGCTCTGATCGAAGATGTAGCCGGCGAACCAGGCCCCGGCGGCGCCGCCGAATCCTAAATTAAGCGAGAGCAGACCGAATATCCGGCCAAAGTGTTCTCCCTGAAAGATGTCGGCGGCAATTGCTGGGAAAAGCGGGGCCACGGCACCATAGCCAAAACCGAAGCAGATCGCGAAAATCCAGGGCAGCAGTTGCGGTTGGAATTTCATAGCGGCCAGAGCTGAAACTCCTATGGTTGCGGATATCATGCCCACTGTATTTGCCGTCTCCCGGTTCCAGCGGTCGCCAAAAAAGCCCAAGGTTATCTTGCCGACAGAACCGCATATTCCTAAGAAGCCAAAAGTTGCCGCCGCTGTTTTTGCACTCATGCCGCCATCAACGAGTCCGGCAACGGCATGCAGCAAAACACCCTGAATGGCAAACGGGCCTAAGAAAAAACCGGCTGCCAGATACCAGAAACGGTTTGTTCTTAATGCGCCCCGGCTGGTCCAGCTGGTTGCGACCCACCCCGGATCAATTATTCGGGAACCTTCAGATTGCGGGTTGTGTTTGCTAAGATTTTGCTTGCTCAGTTCAGCCGGTTTGCCGGTTTGCGTTGTTTCCGCGACAGAGCAGTTCAGGTCTGAATTAATTGCTATGTTGTCTGGCAGTAAACCAATCTGGGCCGGGTCGCGGCGTTGGAAAAAGAGGTTGATTGGAATGGTGAAAAGCACTATGATGGCCAGAATTCGATAAGCATAGCGCCAATCGTACTGACTGATCAGGTGCTGCATGAACGGGGGGATGGTCAACATGCCGACCCCGACCCCGGCCATCGCCATGCCGATTGCCAGACCGCGGCGCTTACTGAACCAGCGCGGAAGAAATGTAGCATGGGGGACAAAGCCGATCAGGCTGACTCCAACCGCTGCCATAATACCGTAAATGAGATAAAAATCCCAAATATCAGTGGCCTTAGTGAGCAGGTTTAAAGATATTGCCAACCATAAAGCGCCGAACGGAATTACCAGGCGGGGGCCGAAACGGTCAATCAGCCAGCCGGTGAGAAAAGCGCAGAGGTAGTGTGATATGGTAAAGAGAGAAAATATTCCGGCAGTAGTTGCTCTTTGCCAGCCAAAATCGTTAATGATTGCAATATATAAGACTGAAAATGAGTACCATACACCGAAAGCAACCCCCAATGTCAAAAATGAGGTTGCAACAATAACCCAACCGTAATAAACGGGAATTTTTTTTTCGATATTCAGTCGGGCACGCAAGATTATTTCCCTTAAGGGTGCAGCGCTATCAAGCTTAAAATATTCGTAAAATGTTAAGTAAAAAACGGCCCACTTTCTAACAGTTATATATGGATAAATGCAACCCTATTATGAAAACATTCATTCTCTCTTTTTGTCTCCTGTTTATCTCCTTGTTAATGACAGCTTGCGGCGGTCACCAGTCGCGCCCGGTTTCTGAGGTGAAAATGTTTACGCTTACCGGTTCTCCCTATGTCGATCCTGATACTATGGCCCGGGAGGAGATAATCTACCTACCTACCGGAACTAAACTTGACAGCTCTGAACTGTATGATTTGCTGGCGCAAAAGCGGGTGGTTTTTATCGGTGAAGGGCATGATAATATCTACGATCATCAAGTTGAACTTGCGGTTATAAAGAATCTTTTTCAGCGTTCACCCGGGCAACTGGCGGTTGGTTTTGAAATGCTGTCACATCTCAATCAGGAAAAAGTTGATCTCTGGCTTGCCGACAAATTGAGTGATGATGACTTTATCCGTCTGTTTGCGAAAGACTGGGGCGTAGCCAATTTTGTCTATTATCGGGATATATTCAATTACCTCAAAAGTCATAAAATTCCGATTCGCGCTTTGAATGTAAGTCGGCAGGAGAAGATGACATTTATGCGTGAATTGATGGTTGCCGATAAAGAAAAAGATGCAAAAACAGGTGATTCATCCACAGATATCGCTGATCCCTACCAGGAGGAAGCTCTTCAGGCAATGTTTAAGGGACATGCCCAGGGGCATGGTAATATCGGGGTGTTTATTGAAGTCCACAAGCTCTGGGAAGATACAATGGCGCGTAACATCAAATCCTATCTCGACAGTCCGTCAGGATCTGATAAAAAGCTGATTGTTATTGCCGGCGGTTTTCACATTGCACATGGTTACGGTTTGCCGCGCCGGGTCTTTCAGCTGGCTAAAGTTGATTATTGCACCCTCCTGACGCATACTCCTGAAGAGTTGGTTGAAAATGAACAGCAGACGATGGATGTTGACTTTCCTGAACTGCCTTTGTATCTTTGTGATTATCTCTGGTGCGTACCCTATCGTAACCTGAAAGACAGGCAGGCCCGGCTGGGAATTGGGATGCAGCCGGCAGATCACGGGATTGAAATTGTTATGGTTGAAGAGGGCAGTGCCGCTGCAAAGTACGGCCTGCAAATTGGTGATCTGGTTATTTCCTGTAACGGAAAAAAACTTAAAGAACCAATTGATTTATCGATACTGCTTTTGCAGGAAGTTAAGGGAGATACTATTAAGTTGCAAATTGAAAGAGATGGTGGGATTAAGGATATTGAAGTTCTATTGTAGGATTTTTGATTTTTTTTGATTAACGTAACGTAAAAAAAGGAGAATGGATCATGAAAAAAATTATTTCAGGGATTGCAATTGGTGTTTGTCTGGGTATATCTTTTTTACTGTTGCCGGCTTCGGCTTCAGCACTCGATATGGGGTTGGTCAGCACGCTGGTAAATAAACTCGGGGTAACCAAGAGTCAGGCTCAGGGCGGTTCCGGGGCAATTTTCAAGACGGCTGAAAGTAGGATGTCAAAGGAAGATTATAAACAGTTGTCGGATGAGGTACCTGAGGTTGATACTCTGCAAAAATTCGCTCCTAAAAGTAAGCCGAGTATGCTTGGCAGTGCCGCGTCGGCTCTGGGCGGGAAAACCGGGTCTTCGTTAGGCGGGGCAACCGATCTGATGAGCAGTTTTGATTCTCTGGGAATGGATAAGGATATGCTGGGGAAATTCACACCAGTTATTTACGATTATGTTAAAGAAAACGGAAGTGAAATGGTTATGGGTCTGCTGCAGAAAGCCCTTTCCTTCTAAGGTTTGTCAGTGACTGCAGCATTTTGATTTGATCTCCAATAATACTTTTTTACTTTTTGAATGTTGTTATAGCAACTATTCAGCAACCTCTCACAAATCATCGGGATTGGGGTCATTGCTGGTACAAGGTGCGTCAGCACCCCAGCTTTGACCCC
>JAOZKP010000624.1 GCA_029935295.1 bacterium
TTCCGCAAACCCAGATAGATGTGGTGCATTTTCCTGAAGGCCCCGGAGCCGACTCATTCACTGAAAAGACTTTCGCCGGGCCGCTGCACGTTATGTTGCAGGATGCACTGGCTCATATCCGTTCGGTGGTGATCGAAGAAAAGATAATCAAGCATCCTGATCGGGCGGAAGCCAATCGGTTTTTCAACTATCCGTTTGCCGCCATTGAAGAGGCGCTTTGTAATGCGGTGTATCACCGCTCCTACGAGATCAGAGAGCCCATTGAAGTTCGCATCCTGCCGGATCGGATTTCCATTTCCAGCATTCCTGGACCTGACCGGTCGATTAATGAAAAAGACATGCGCGAGTTCCGATTCCTGTCCCGCCGATACCGCAATCGACGGGTTGGCGAGCTTCTTAAGGAGCTGGAAATGACCGAGGGGCGCGGCACCGGAATCCCGAAAATGCTCAAAGCCATTCAGAACAACGGGTCCCCGGCTCCGGTATTCAATACGGATGAGGATAGGACCTACTTCGTGGTAGAGTTATTCATTCATCCTTTTTTCACAGAAACCCTGAACCGGGGGCAGGACGCACAAGTCGGCACCAAGTCGGCACTAAGTCGGCACCAAGTTGAAATACTCAACAAGTGCAAGGAAGAAAGCACATTGCTTGAGCTTATGTCCATTACAGAACGAAAAGACCGCACCAAGTTCAGGCAACAAGTATTAAATCCTCTAATCGAGGCTGGGTTTATTGAGATGACCATCCCTGACAAACCGACCAGCAGCAAACAGAAATATCGGCTAATGCTAAAGGGAGAGCGCCTACTTGACCAGGAGAAAGACCGATGAATGCGCCTGTATTAAACGAAGACACTATTTCCCAACTCCCCGCCTTGCACCTTCTGCAGAATCTGGGATGGCAATATTTGACACCAGAGGAGGTTCTTGACCTGCGGGGCGGCCGGCGGCGAGGGGTGCTCCTGGAGGGGGTTCTTGCCGATTGGTTACGAAAACACAACCGGGTCAGATTCAAGGGCCGGGAACTGCCGTTTACCGAAGGCAATATCTTAAGTGCCCTGCAAGCCCTCAAAGAGATCCCCTTTGACGGACTGGTACGTACTAATGAAGAAATATATGACCTTTTGTGCCTGGGGAAAAGCCTGCAACAGTCTGTAGACGGTGATGTCAAGAGCTTTTCCATGCATTACATCGACTGGGATCACCCCGAAAACAACGTCTTTCACGTCACGGAAGAATTCGCCGTCGAGCGGACCGGCAGCCACCAGACCCGCCGACCGGATATCGTTCTCTTTGTAAACGGGATTCCCTTTTGCGTGATTGAATGCAAATCACCCCACATCAAGGAACCGATACGCGAAGCCATTTCCCAGCAGATCCGCAACCAGAAAGACGACGAAATCCCGCATCTGTTTATCTATTCTCAGCTCCTGCTGG
>JAOZKP010000625.1 GCA_029935295.1 bacterium
TTTTTCAAATCTCAGCTACCGCCCCAATTATTACGATAACGGCACTACTGGAGCTTTAATCTTTGAGGTTGCAGTGTTCAATATTGCTTGGATTCTCTATTGATTGTCCAAAACTTTCTCATTGTTCTTTGCCTTCCCGAAAAAGCCCACCAACATGGAACCCAGCATAAACACTGCAGGAACAAACTGACAAGCAATGATAAGTGCCATAAATCCGATAAAAATCCACCCGGCGAGGCCGATTCCCTCACCACCCATAACGCCGTTCGCGGCGAAAGCTGAATTCGCATACAGAATGGTCATCAATGTGACGATACGTAATGTGTTTTTCATTTTATTAACCTCCGTGAATATCCAAAAGACTTCAATGTCTCATGGTTGATATTTTATACAATATACAGTTTAATTTGCACAAAGCGTTCCAACGGGATAATAAATTCCACTAAATCATGTAACTAGCTTAATTTATAACTGTTTACATGATAATCTGAGAAAGTATGATTCCCTTAATTTCGTCTTAATGTATCTATTTTTTATACACTGTATCCACTGAAATGGAGTCCCGGGAGATATAAGAGCTCCTAATATGTTAAAAATTAAAGGATTATCCAATCTTGTCTGCGTGTATAAAAAAATAGTGCCCCTCATCCCGCCCCACTCTTTCCCCGCAACCCTTACTTTCACAGCCTCACATTTGCTATAGATACTATTTAGATCATTTTGTACAATATCAATTATGAGGTTGACAAAAATGAAAGGAGTTGTGTATTGAAATGCAAAAATCATAGTTTTTTCGCGTCCATCCGTGTGTAATCCGTGGTTTGAAAAAAATTGCCTCCGGCCAGTATCTTACACCGGATTAGGATTAGGAACTCATATTGGAAGAAAAGAAGAGTGAAGATTTCTCGAAGTTTACCATCGGTCTGACCAAACTTCGCCGGCGGCGCTGTTTTTTTTGGAGTATGATTCTAATCTATATACCGACCATCTGGCTATCGCTTCGGATAACCCATTCCGATCGCCAAACCGGCAAGGTTTTTGCGGTTTGGTTTCTGCTTATAATTATTGCCAGTTTGCTCGCGGCAGCCGGTAAATGTCCGCGTTGCGGCAATTATTTTCATGTCAACGGATTCATACCTATTTATCTGCGCAAATGCCTTCATTGCGGATTACATATCACCGCCGACAAGAAACAACGCAAAAAACAGCGCAAAGAAAAACATTTAAATCTAGAATAGCCTTCATCATCCCGCCATAAACTCAAATCGACTGTAAGTTCAATATTTCCCCCCTTGTTTCAATAGTTTAAATTGTATTTTAAGGATTTAGACTTGAGTTCTTGCGACTGTCAATCAAGAAAATACCTGGGCAAAAAGATTATTGATGTATTTTAAGAGGTAGTTGAAAAGATAATCCTATTATGATATTAAGTATGTGT
>JAOZKP010000216.1 GCA_029935295.1 bacterium
CGCATCAACGAAAAAGGCCAGTTCGTTTTCACCAAATCAGTCTGCCCCTGATTAATCAAAATTGCAAAAGTTAAGGTCGTTACTGAAAAGACTGGGGTCATTGCTGGAACAAGGTGCGTCAGCACCGCCAGCTTTGACCCCATTTATGATAAATGACTGCCGGGTTTAAAAACCCACTGCAAGAATTTAAACGGAACGAGGGCGAAGCGATGTTCGTCACCATTTATTATAGCTTTATGGTGACACGCTGAGCAGTTACAGTTCACAGCTGTATGCTTTGGCCTAAATACTGATATTTAATTTCAACCAACAATTCAACCTAATCTGACAACCTCGTGCTTGATATCTTTCTCCAAAATTTACTGAATGCATTACAATGGGGAAGTTTTTACTCCCTGATTGCCTTAGGCTACACCCTGGTTTACGGGGTCTTACGACTGATCAACTTCGCCCATGGCGATATCGTTATGGTCGGGGCCTATATTGCATTTTTCATCTCCAGTGCCTTGCTCGGAGCTTACGGCCTACCCCAGTTTTTACCGGGATGGGCGGTTCTAGCGTTAACTATTCCCCTGACTATGGTACTAACCTCTTTGGTTGGGGTTACGATTGAACGCATCGCTTATCGCCCTCTGCGGCGTAAAGGCGCCCACCGTCTCTACGTTGTCATCACCGCTTTGATGACCGGCCTGATTCTTGAGAACGGAAACCTGCTTCTGCTCGGCGCCAGCCGGAAAAAATTCCCTGAAATGATTGATAAGGTAATTTACAAATTCGGCGCAGTCTACGTAACCAACCTTAAAGTTGGAGTCATCCTGACCTCAATTCTAAGTTTTGTTGTACTCCATTTAATTATCACTAAAACCAAGGTCGGCATGGCAATGCGGGCCATATCTTACGATAAATTTGCAATCCCGTTAATGGGCATTCCGGTTGATACGGTAATTGTTTTCACATTTGTTTTAGGCTCGGCCATGGCCGGCCTGGCCGGAGTTCTATTTGCCCTCTCCTACCCGATCCTTGATCCCTATATGGGCATGTCGATCGGCTGGAAAGCCTTTATTGCGGCGGTCGTTGGCGGTATCGGCGATATCCGCGGCGCTTTTGCCGGCGGCTTTATCCTCGGCATTATTGAGATCTCCGTGGTTGCGGTGTTTCCGTCGTCATACCGGGATCTTATCGCCTTTTCGATACTTTTACTGATTTTGACCATCAAACCGACCGGACTCTTCGGCGTCCCGCATACAACTAAAATTTAATGAAACGTCTCAGCGTCCCGATCCTGTTAGTTATCCTTTTGTCAATCCTGATGGGCTTGTCCTATTTCGAGGTAATTGATCTCTATATCCAGACGATCATCCTCTTTATGGGCATCAATATCATCACGTCAACCAGCCTTAACCTGGTTAACGGCAACATGGGCGAGTTCTCCTGCGGCCACGCCGGATTCATCGCTGTTGGTGCTTATGTTTCATCAATTCTTTCGGTCGCTCTCTTCACTAAAAGTAAGGTCTTCGGGGCACCGCTGCTGCCGCCCGAACTCGCAGCATACGGCTTCCCTTTTGTCCTGATCGTCGGCGGCATCGCTTCGGCCTTGACCGGACTCTTAATTGCCATCCCCTCGTTCCGTACCCGGGATGACTATCTTGCAATCATCACGATTGCCGCCAACTATATCATCATTACCGCAATTATCAATATCGACAAAATCGGTGGTGCCCGTGGCTTCATGGGTATGAAACGGGTAATTTTTGCGATGGAGAAGTGTGCCGAGATTCCCTGGATGATACTCTGGGTCTTTCTCTTTACGGTGCTGACGGTAATAATTATCCGCCGCTATATGACCTCAACCTACGGCAAAGGGGTCGAAGCTATCCGCCAGGATGAGATTTCTGCGGAAATCATGGGAGTCAACACCAACCGGATCAAACTCGTAACCTTCATGATCTCATCCGGTCTCGCCGGAATTGCCGGCGGCCTCTACGCCCACACCGTCGGCTATGTTAACCCGAAATCATTTGATCTCTTGAAATCGACCGAAGCCCTGGTCATGGTCTATCTCGGGGGCATGGGTTCAATCACCGGGTCAATTCTCTCAGCGGTCATCTTCACGCTGATGCTTGAACTTCTGCGGCCGCTGCAGATCATTAAATGGGTGGCGATCCCGCTGCTTCTGATCATTATCATGCAGTTCCGCCCCGAAGGAATTATGGGACACCGCGAATTAAGCGATATCTTCCCAAAACTAAAAAAATTCTATAAGTTTAAGTAGCTGCCCACAAATGTCATTACTTGAAGTAGATAACTTAACCCAGCTTTTCAGCGGCCTCTGTGCTGTTTCTGAATTGAAACTCGCTCTTGAAGAGCGGGAACTGGTTGGCCTGATTGGACCAAATGGAGCTGGGAAAACCACTGTTTTCAATATTGTCAGTGGCTTTTATCAACCAACTCACGGGGAAATCCGGTTTCAGGGCCGCAACCTTGCCGGTTTAAAACCGCATCAGGTCTCAGCTTTAGGAATTACCCGTACATTTCAAAATATCCGCCTCTGGAAGGAGATGTCGGTACTTGACAATATCCTGGTCGCCCAGCACTACCATTTGGGGTATGGCTTAGGCGGTCTTTTCTTCCGCACCCCGCGTTATCTGAAACGGGAAAAAGATATCCGGATTCGCGCTTTCGAACTTCTGGAAATTTTCAAAATAGACCAATTTGCCGATGAGAAACCAACCAACTTGCCTTACGGCATGCAGCGCAAGGTCGAAATTGTCCGGGCGCTCTCATCCGGCCCCAAACTATTGCTTCTGGACGAACCCGCAGCCGGCCTTCAGGCCACCGACGTCAGTGAACTGATTACTCTGATTCAATGGGTCTTCGACCAGTTTGATTTAAGCATCTGGATGATTGAACATCAGATGAAGGTGGTAATGAGTCTCTGTTCACAAATATCGGTGATCGATTTCGGTAAACTCATCGCCTCCGGCACCCCCGAAGAGATCCAGAATAATCCCGAAGTTATCAAAGCCTACCTCGGCGATGACCAACTGTAACAATAAAGAAAACTTTTATGAACAGCCCTAATCAAATCCCACTCCTGGAAGTTCGTGACCTGGAAGTTAAATACGGCAACATCACGGCCCTGCACGGCATCAGCTTTACGGTTGCCGAAGGTGAAATTGTCACGTTGATCGGAGCCAATGGAGCCGGCAAAACTACGACCCTGCACAGCATCACCCGCCTGCCACCGCCGGAAGCCCCCAAGGTTTCAGCCGGCGACATTCTCATCAACGGCAAATCGATCTTAAAAACTGCGGCCCATGATGTGGTTCGTAAACTGCACTGCGCTCTGGCCCCGGAAGGCCGGCACATCTTCGGCAACCTGACGGTCACCGAGAACCTCAAACTTGCGACCTTCTCCCGACCGAAAACTGACGATTTCAAAAAAGACTACGATCACGTTTTTGAACTCTTTCCGCGCCTGGCTGAACGCCGCAGTCAGCGCAGCGAATCATTAAGTGGCGGCGAACAGCAGATGCTCTCGGTCGGCCGGGCCCTGATGTCGGGCTGTACCTTCCTGATGCTGGATGAACCCTCAATGGGCCTGGCACCACTATTGATGTATGACATGTTCCGCGCCTTAAAAAAACTCAACCAGGACGGCATGACCATTCTCCTGATTGAACAGAACGCCAAACTCGCCCTCGATTTTGCCCACCGCGGCTACCTCCTCGAAACCGGCGAAATCATCCTCTCCGGCGACGCCTCCAAACTCCTTGAGAACCCGGACATCCATAAAGCCTATCTTGGCTAGCGAACTGAAGAAGTCTCCGAATCACAGTACCGCTGACCTCCCACCGATACCAACCAAAACTATTTGACAAAAACTCCAAATCTCTTTAGAAAACTAAAACAACAAAAAACATTTTTCAGTTCCTCAAATATCTAACCGCCGACCAGTATTAACGAAAAAACTTATTTTAAGACTATGCGAGTAAAGCCTAAAAAGATACCGCAAAAAATCAGTGGCAACAACCCAGATCCGATTGATAGTCCGGTTAACTGGCCACGTCTTTTCCTACTCATTGGTGGTTTTTTCGGACTCGTCATGCTGGTCCTGACCCCGCCTTTTCAAGTACCAGATGAGCATGACCATTTCTTTCGCGCTGTGATGATCTCCTCCGGTCAATTTGTGGCTAAGAGTTACCCCTTTTCTGAAGAGCTTAAAAAAAAGGTCCCCAAAAAATATCTAAAAGGTAAAGGCGGTATCGTCCCCGTCAGCATTCCCTACACAACCCGTAATGTCAACCACAAGCTTCCTTTTCATCCGGAAAACAAGCAGCAATTCAGCGACCTGAAAAAAATGCTGGCTCTGCCTTTACATATGAAAGGAATGCCCGAAGTTTTCATAAACACCAGCGCCGGAGGCTACGCACCACCACTATACCTGCCAGCAGCTTTGACAATAGCAGTTGGCAAATCCTTTAATTTATCTGCTCTGTGGCTAATGTATCTGGGCCGTTTGGCCAACCTCATGGTTTTTCTCAGTTTGATCTATTGGGCCTTGAGAATAACTCCAACCGGAAAACCAGTAATATTTCTTCTGGCTCTGATGCCAATGACTCTGTTTCTCGCCCCATCACTTTCAATTGACGGACTGATTATTGCCTCCAGCATCCTCCTGGTTTCAGCACTACTCAATCTGGCCCGAAATGACAAACTGAAAGTTGAGCATCAGTTCTGGATCATTATCCCCTTAACCTTTACCCTTATAGCTCTTGGGAAAGTGGTATACTGTCCGTTGATTCTGCTCTTTCTCATTTCACCAAAAAACCTTTTCGGACCCAAAGGAGACCGCCTCTATCTTCTTATTACAAGTCTTGTAATCGCCGCTTCCGCTTACCTTGCCTGGCACTGGTTCAAGGGTGCCGGCAAACCTTTAACAGTAATCGGCATCCCCTTCGATTTTACCAACTTCCAGACAATCGATAAACTTCTACCATTGCTCAACAGCAAAAAACAGCTCAATTTTCTGACCCACTACCCCGGCAGCATATTCACGATCCTAATCCATACCCTGCAGGAGCAGGGAAGACATTACATTG
>JAOZKP010000626.1 GCA_029935295.1 bacterium
ACCAAAATAGTATGAAGGATTATTCGGTGAATTCGCATATGCAAGACTGGCTTTACTGTTCCAGCCGCTATAAAAACCAGTTGCTGCATTTCGGCTGGTAGCCAGAGGTTTCAATGTTACCGGCTCCGGCCATTCGGCAATGCCGGCCTGCTGCGAAAATCTGGGATCGACATCTTGACAAACATTCCCGGTGTGTGTATCACTGATCAGGAACAATTTCTTTCGATTTTTTACGAGCAAAAGCTTTCTTACAGATCATCTGGCGTAAGAGTTGACAGTAAAAAAATGAAAAACCTTCACATCTTGCTGCTGATTGCAATTCTGGGAACAGCCATAACCCCAGCTGCGGCTGCCAGAACCATCAGCATTACCCACTCCCTCGACTACAAACCCTATGTTTTTATTGATGAAAATGGCGACTCCCGGGGCCTGATTGTTGATTACTGGCGACTCTGGGCCAAAAAAGTTAATGTCGAGGTGAAATTTATCCCGCAAAATTTCCAGACCTGCATAACCATGGTTCGAAATGATACGGCAGATGTTGTCGGCGGAATTTTCTACAATGAAGAAAGAGACCAATATCTGGATTTTTCGAAACCTTTTTTTGACATCGATGCGATATTGTTCATTTCGATCAAAATCACTGCTACCGCCCCCGAAGACCTTATCGGAACACCTGTCGGCGTGGTCAAAGGAGACTATTCTGAGTGGTTCATCAAAACCTATCACAGCAAGCTCTCGCTGAAAACCTACACCAACTACGACGATGTCATCCAAGCGGCCCTGCAGCACAAGATCAAAGCTTTCATCCTGGATCGCCCGAATGCCATCTATCTCTTGTCACAGCATGATGCTTTAGGTAAATTCAGACAGATGCAAACCCTCTACACTCAATCTCTGCGGGGCGGAGTTCAACTTGGCAATACCGAGCTTGTCGACTTGCTCAACCGCGGTATAAACCAGATTAATGACCAGGAAGTCAGAGAAATCTACAAAAAATGGGTCAGCTACACCCCACTTTTCCCCAAAAAGCTTCTGCAAACGATCATTATTATTGGCTCGATTTTTCTCTTCGCAATACTTATTCTAAACACCTTGGTTCTCCGCCGCCGTGTAAAGCAGAAAACCCAACACCTGCAGCAAGCTCTTGACAGTCTGCACGAAAAAAATTCCGCTCTGACAATCGAGATCACAGAACACAAGAAAACCCTGCATAAAAAAGAAGAACTTGCAAGTGAGTTAAAAACTATTTCCGAACTAATTCCAATCTGTTCCAACTGTAAAAGCATTCGTGATGACAATGGTTACTGGGAACAGGTTGAGGTCTTCATGAAAAGTCACACAAAAATCGAATTCACGCACGGCATCTGCCCCAAATGTGTCGCTGAACTCTATCCAGATGTCGCCAAAAGCAAACTCCCCCGATAATTA
>JAOZKP010000627.1 GCA_029935295.1 bacterium
CATTTCTGCATTGCCGCACTGCTGGGCTCAGCGATACTGCCGGTCTCGGTCAAAGTCGCAAAACCGATAATCTCGGCCAGAATTTCAGCGCCACGTTTTTCGGCCGCGGACAACTCTTCCAGAACCAGAATTCCGGCGCCTTCGCCGCAAACCACACCATCCCGTTTACTGTCAAATGGACGCGAAGCCTGCTCCGGTTTTTCATTATAGCGAAAAGAGGCCGCATTCATCAAGTCAAAAGTTGCGGCCGATAATGGATGAAACTCCTCCGTACCGCCGCAGACCATCGCCTCCTGCGCTCCCGAGAGGATCATCTCATAAGCATAACCCACAGCCTGACATCCGGTGGCACAAGCAGCTGCCGGGGCCAGCAGGCGGCCGTTAAGACCGAAAAACTGAGCCACATTGGTCGCTGCTGAATGATTCATTGTCTTAAAAAAGAGCGAGGTTTTCATCCGTAAGAAACTTTTATCCAACAGATGATCGGCAAAAAAGTTTTCACAGGTTTCAAGGCTGCTGATCGTAGTCCCAATCGCCACGCCGTAATCACCGCCGGCAAAGTTTACTTCGGGCAACGCCGCCTGCTCTATGGCTTCACGGGCTGCGAGAACCGCAAAAATTGATTGCCGAGACATTGAACGCCGTTTATTCCGGGCAATATCCTTATCTTCAACCCCGGGCACCAGAGCCGCGAGCCGGGTTCTTAAACCTTCATACTCTGCCAAACGCTCCAGATTTTTAATCGCACTGCGGTTCTCAGACAAACCACTGAGCAACTCTCCGACCCCACGGCCAAACGGAGAGACGGCCCCCATTCCGGTAATCACTACCCGTCGCATACCACCTCTCGTCGCAAAGCCTGCATTTTTTCGGGGCCGACAATCTCGCCAACCGCCATCAACGCTGAAGTTATCGCCCCTAAAACCCCCGGAGCCGCAATCGCCTGCCCGGCCAGAAAAAAATTATCCAGCCGGGTTTTCGGGGCCGGATTAAATTGACCAACCATCTGTTTGACCCCGTAAAGTGAACCTTTGGGCGATAAATTTATACGCTGCAGGGTTTTTCTTGTGGCCACACATTCAACCTTAAGACCGCCTCCAAGCTCCGGCAGCAGAGCCGCAATCCGCTGCTGCACCTGCTCGCCAGTATACACTTTTTTCTCCGCATATGAAAGGGCTGAGAGGCCAGATTCTTCAACAGCTTCAGAAAGTGCCGGTAGAATTGCCGTCAGACCACACTCTTCAACCTCATCCGCACCACCGGCTGCCGAAAAATTAAGATAGAGGAGACGTTCATTGAGCGGCAGCTCGATGTCCAGTGGATCTTTAGTTGCCGGCGGCAGAAAGAAGAAGTTGCGGCCGGCAAATTCATGCGATTTCGCTACTTTGCCATTGTAAGAATTATCTTGTTCCCCAAGAGTACTTCCTCGCT
>JAOZKP010000217.1 GCA_029935295.1 bacterium
TTAAAAAACCTTGAACAGCCAGTATTTGAAATCGAAAAAATGAAGTACTCTTTGTGTGAATTCAACTTCATGGACCCGAGTGGCAAGTTCCTTGACGTCAATATTATTGTGTTCAATGCGCCGGTCCTGGGATTTATCGAGGCCGCCGTTGGCAATGAAAGAACGGATAGTTTCCATCTCGCCTGCATCCAACCAGATACCGTGATCACTGCAGATATCAATCATGACCCCGGATACCTGCTGGAAGTTTTTTTTCAGCATTGGCGTATTACAGCGCACGCAGGAGAGATATCCGGATTCGGTTTGCAGGGTCGGCCGCTGAAAACTTTTAGGTATATCGTGATCCTGGTAAGTTTCACGCTCGGAAGTAAGATATTCAAATTCAACCCGGTCAAACCAGAGGCCGTGACATTTAGGGCAGATCATAGCGTCATTATGACGATAATCGTGTGGTTCCAAGGCGATGTCACAACGGGGACAGAAAGGGTCAACCCGAGCATCGGCAACCCGGTTTTCCCGGCCGCAGTGGGGGCAGTAGCGACTTTTGGGGTTTACTGGTTTGCCGCATTCAGAACATGCTATAGGAGTTGTCATTTGAGGGCCTTCGAACTTAGATGTAGAGAGGTTGCTTGAGACTCTCTATTTCATATCTTTTTTGATATCATGAGCTGTTTCCTTAGTGGATCTTTCAGCATCATGGGCGGCCTCTTTGGTGGCCGAAGCTGCATCGTGAGCCGCTTCTTTCGTTGATTCTACGGCGTTATGGACAGATTCTTTCATCTTTTCAGTCGAGGTTTTGGGTTTGTTATCACAGGCAGAGAGGCCTAGTACAAATAAGGCAGCAAATAGCAAAGTGAGTTTCTTTAACATGATCTTTACTCCATTAATTAAGCAATTGATAAATTAATTTCCGTTGATTCTATCAATGATCAGACTATCATGTCCATTGCCATTTTTCAATATAAATGTGGCTGTAACTTTGGAATCGTTGAACGTGCCGCCGGATGTTTGTGAAGGGGGAGTGTCAATAAAGCATAAGAAATTTTCGGGTCAGGTGCAGGACTGTCGGGTGTTCGTAAACTGTACCATCGGGGGTGATGCCGCGAATTATGCCGTCGTCAAAAAACCAGCTGAGTAATAGGAGACCATTTTCGGTTCGATCTGAATCTATAGGCAGACCGGTTTTTGAAAATGGTTGGGGTGCGGGGAGTTTAATCTGGTTTTCCCGGAGAGATTTAATGAAATTTATTATTCGGCTCAAACGTAGCAGAGTTACAGCTTCTTTCCGGCTTGTCGTATGGTCGAGCGGGATGGCACTGGAGCGCATTAATGAAAGATGGGCCGGCAAAATGTCAAGATCAGCTGCCCGCTGGTAATCAAGGCTTCCCGGTGCCGGATAGAAAATAGATAAGCCGATAATTGTGTTTTGTCGGGCCAGCCGCAGCAGGTCGTTCAGGGTTGTGGCTGCAGTTTGACCGGGGGCTCCGGCGATGATGTAAGAGACTGCTTCGAGTTCGTATTTTCGGCATAGATCAAGCGTATAGTCATGAGCTTTGCCGACATCCGGCCTGCGAAATTGTTTTAGCTGTTTTTTGTCAAAACTGCCGACTGCCAGATTGAGGGTGCGGAATCCGGCGTTCCGCATAGCAATAATCATCTCTTCATCAAGACTCGGCGGGTAGAGTCCGTTCATGGCCCGCAGTTCAAAATTGCGGTTTTTTCGTAAAGTCGAAATTCCGGCAATAAGTTCCATAAACCAGTTTTTATCGATTGTCAGATTTTCATCTTCAAAATCGATAAAACCGACGTTATCAACCGTAATCGCCTGTTCAATCTCACGTAGAACTGCAGCAACATCTCTTTTGCGAAAAGGCAGGCCGCAATCGGCACTGACGGCACAGTAACTGCACCGCAGAGGACAGCCACGGCTGGCCATGATGACTGCACTGCCATGCTGTTTGCGGCGGTAGAATGACTGTTTCAAAAGATGGCTTGCCGGCAGCGGCATACTGCTCGGGGCGTTGATGATTGCGGGTGGGCTGATTTTAAGGGTTCCGTCACTGCGGCGAAAAACCAGGCCCGGAATTTTGCTTAAGTTATCATAGTTTTGAGCATGTCCGGCCTTGATTGCCGCCGCCAGCTGCGGCAGGGCAATTTCCCCCTCGCCGCGAATTACATAGTCGACCGCCAGGCAGTCCATAACAGTTTCCGGCAGGGCCGTGGCGTGATGGCCACCCACGACGATGCGACAGTCAGGATATTGCTTCTTGATGGCGATTGCAGTTTTGAGCGCACTTTCTTGGTAGGGGGTAAAAAGGGCGGAGATTCCTACCAGAAAAGCTTCGGATTGCAGCACCAGCTTCCCGAGATGATCAAAACTGTAACCAAAATGTCTGTATTTATGGAACAGGGCAAAAGGGGAGATGTCAGGTTTGCCGTAATGTGGTGTCAGGTAGGCCATCTCATCCGGCCAGGGTAGGATTCTGCTCTTGTTGGTTGCCAGACCGTCTATAATATCGACTGAAAATCCCTGTTTTTCAAGGTTTGCCGCGATACAGGCGAGGCCGTAAGGGATAGTTCGTTTGGCAGTCAGGAAAAAATCTTCAATCGGTGGCTGTACCAAAGCAATGTCAGACATGGTTACCGGAAAAATCAGCTGATGACAATTTCGCCTGCTCGCAGGATTGCCGGAGGATTGATGCGGGCGTCAATGATGGTTGACGGCAGCGGGTTTGGATTATCGTTGTCAGCAATTATCAGGAGATCGGTTTGTTCCAGAATTTCCGTTGCCAGGTTTCGGGCTTTCCGGGTTGGTGGTTGTTCACTCAGGTTGGCACTGGTCGAGATTAAGGGGGTGTGCAGAGTTTCCGCAAGTTCATTCAGCAGCGGATGCGAAGACCAGCGGACGGCAATACTGTTGTCGGGGCCGCTGATGGCTGCCGGTAGATTCTTATGGCCGGGGAGAACCATGGTTAGCGCCCCGGGCCAATATTTGTCGGCAATTTTTCGGGCACCTTTGGGCCAGTTGGCAACCAGTTTCTGCAGAGTTATGAAATCTCCGACCAAGGTCGGGAAGGGTTTATCCGCTGGGCGATTTTTTATCCGTGAAAGTTTTTCGCCAAGTTTTGCATTAAGAGCATCTCCACCGATCGCGTAGAAGGTTTCGGTCGGGTAGATAATTACCCCGCCCCGGCTGCAGATCGCGGCAATCAGGCCAAGGTTTTTTTTCTTCTTACATTTCGCAAAAGGATAATTTAAGGTTATCATCCTTTTGCTAGGAGAATTTCCTGAAGGCGTTGATCTTTACTCTCAACTTTGGCCGTCATATTGCGGCGGTAATCTGCAAGTTGTTGCGCAATTTCCTTGTTGGCGGAAGCTAAAATCTGCAACGCAAAAATTGCCGCATTGGTGGCTCCGGCCTTGCCGATAGCCATACTTGCAACCGGGATTCCTGCCGGCATCTGCACAGTTGCCAGCAGGGCATCCATGCCTTGCAGGGCTGTAGCATTCAAGGGAATGCCGATGACCGGCAGCAGTGTGTGGCCAGCAACCACTCCGGCAAGATGAGCGGCAGCGCCGGCGCCGGCAATAATTACTTTGCAGCCTCTATCTTCCGCATCGCGAACCAGGTCCAGAGTCCGTTCCGGAGTGCGGTGTGCCGATGAAACCCGGGCTTCATAGGCGGCGCTGAAGTTATCAAGCAGTTGGGCCGCTTCACTCATAACTTTCCAGTCGGAGTCACTGCCCATGAGAATAAGAATATCTATTTTTTTGCCCATTTTATTAAATTCTCTTTAACGCCTTGCGGCCGATATCGGTACGGTAGTGGGCTCCGTCCCAGTTTATTTTGCCGACAGCATGATAGGCTTTTTCGATAGTTTTCGGAATATCTTCGGCAATCGCGGTGACCCCTAAAACACGGCCGCCATTGGTGACAATCCGATCAGCTTCATTCTTGGCGGTGCCGGCATGGAAAACCATAACATCTTTGAGACGGCCGGCAAGGTTTAAGCCGGTGATCTCTTTGCCATTCTCATATTTCCCCGGGTAGCCGCCAGAGGCCATGGCAACACAGACGGCCGGGCGGTCGTCCCATTCGACAATAGTTTTGGCAAGATGGCCGGAGATACAGGCCTCAAGGATAGGTAGCAGGTCGCTTTTTAAGCGCATCAGAATCGGCTGGGTTTCCGGGTCACCGAAACGGGCATTGAACTCTAAAACCTTCGGGATACCGTCCTTAATCATTAAGCCGGCATAAAGAATTCCGCGATATTTGCGACCGCCGGAAGACATCGCTTTGACCGTCGGGATCATAATATCATTCATGATCCGGCGAAAAAGCCCTTCGGAAATTACCGGGGCTGGAGAGTAGGCTCCCATGCCGCCGGTATTGTCACCTTTGTCATCGTCGAATACCGGTTTGTGGTCCTGCGATGTAACCATCGGCACGACAATATCGCCATCGGTAAAGACGAGAAAGGAGGCCTCTTCACCCTCTAAGAACTCTTCGATAATGATCTCGTTACCGGCGTCACCGAAAGCTTTGCGGCGCATGATTTTATTGATTGCATTTTCGGCTTCTTCGACCGTCTGTGCGACCACAACCCCTTTGCCGGCCGCGAGGCCGTTGGCTTTAATGACAATCGGTGCGCCTTTTTTGTAGACATAGTCAATGGCGTCATCAAGATTGTCAAATGAGGCGAAATCACCGGTCGGGATATTATTGTCTTTGAGGAGCTGTTTGCAGAAGGTTTTATTGCCTTCAATCTCAGCCGCAACCCGACTTGGGCCGAAGACCTTGAGCTCAGCTTCTTCAAAAGCGTCAACGATTCCGGCAACCAGTGGGTCTTCCGGGCCGACGATGGTCAGGTCGATCTCCTCATTGCGGGCAAATTCGACCAGTCGGTCAATGTCGTTGGACTCAATCGGAACACAGGTCGCAATCCCGGCGATACCGGCATTGCCGGGGGCGCAGAAGATCTGCTCAACTTTGGTGCTTTGCGAGAGTTTCCAGATTAATGCATGTTCACGGCCGCCGCCGCCAACTACTAAAAGCTTCATTTAATTCTCCTG
>JAOZKP010000628.1 GCA_029935295.1 bacterium
CGCAGCCGACGGCTTTGGTATTCAAAATCTTGACTGACCCGCATGTCGGGCAGCTTGCTTTCTTACGTTTATACTCCGGTGTGGTTACCTCGGGGATGCGCCTCTACAATAGTAGTCGCAAACGTTATGAGAGAGTTGGGCGGCTTTTGAAGATGCACGCTAATAAACGCGAAGAGGTCAAAAAGATTTTTGCCGGAGATATCGTCGCAGCGGTTGGATTGAAAGCGTCGACAACCGGTGATACCCTGTGCCTTAAAGAGAAAGCGGTACTGCTGGAAACTCTGGAAGTGCCGGAACCGGTTATCGGGATAGCGATTGAACCTTTAAGTCAAAGTGACCAGGAGCGTTTACTGGAAGCTCTTGATCGTTTGGCAGCAGAGGATCCCACCTTTCAAGTCAAGAGTGATGCCGATAGCGGCCAGACCATTATTTCCGGGATGGGTGAACTGCATCTCGAAATCATTGTCGATCGCCTCGCCCGCGAGTTTAAGGTCAAAGTCAATGTCGGTAAACCGCAAGTTGCCTACCGCGAAACTATCACTACTTCTATAGATTGTCACGGAGATTGCATCCAGCAGGATGGCAACCGCCCGAAGTACGCAAAAGTTAGCTTGCGACTGACCTCTTTGTCAGAGGATCAGAATTTTGCGTTTGAGAATAAGATCAATGCAACGAAGTTACCGGAAGAGTTTGTTGCGGCGATCGCTTTAGGAATTGAAGAGGCTTTGCTCGCTGGACCAATTGCCGGTTATCCGATGTTCGGAGTAAAGGCTCAGCTGATCGGTGCTGACTGGCACGATGAGGATTCGGATGAGGTTGCATTTAAGCTTGCAGCAATTAAAGCTTTAAGTAGCGGCGTCAGGCAGGCGTCACCGACCTTACTCGAACCGGTAATGGAAGTTGAAGTTGTGGTTCCCTGTGACTACGTTGGTGAGATAATGAGCGATATAAACAGTCGTCGTGGTCGTATTCAGGGAGTTGAGAGTCGTCAGGCTGAGATGCAGTCAATAAATGCCTTTGTTCCACTGGCAGAGATGTTTGGCTACGCCACTGAAGTTCGTTCACGAAGTCAGGGCCGGGCAACATTTTCGATGCAATTCAACTGCTACGGATCGGTTACACAAGAGATTGTACGCAAACGTATTGAGTATTCAGTATTTAAATAGTTAATTAATAATTTTAGAGAAAACTATGATGTCCCGGAAAATTAAATTCCGGCATTTAGATTAAGCGATGGAGACAGATCATGGCAAAAGAAAAATTTGAGCGCACCAAACCCCACGTAAACGTTGGCACAATTGGTCATGTTGACCACGGAAAAACTACTTTGACTGCAGCCATTACCAAGGTTCTGGCGCTTAAAGGACAGGCCTCCTATACCGCTTTCGATGAAATTGATAAGGCTCCGGAAGAGAGAGAACG
>JAOZKP010000629.1 GCA_029935295.1 bacterium
GGGCTGATGTCTTTGTCGGCCTTTCGGGTGGTGGCCAGTTAAAACCGGAAGCGATCAAAACCATGGCGAAAAAGCCGATTGTTTTCGCCCTGGCCCTGCCCCAACCCGAAATTGAATATTTGACAGCCCGCAAAGCTGGGGCTTTTATCGTTGCCACTGGCAGCATTGATTACCCCAACTATCTAACGTCATCTCTGGTTTTCCCCGGCTTTTTTCGCGGCGCTCTGGATGCGGCGGCCTGGAAAGTAACCTGGGGAATGGAAATGGCCGCGACCAAGGCACTCCAGGAGCATGTTCCGGAAAATTTGTTAAGTGAAGTCAATATTGCGCCCCGGCTTTTTGATTTCAGCCTGGCACCCGAAATTGCCCGGCAGGTAGCGGCAGCGGCTATTGCTGAAGGAGTTAGTCGGAAATGTGTTGACCCGGAAAAGGTTAAATCTAAATTACTGCGCTATGTCTATGAGGGTGAGCTCGCAATCCTGCCGGCCCCGAAACGTAAAAATTCCGACAAAACCGCTGTCGCCACCACTGACGAACAATCTCTTGAGATCCATAAGCGCTATATGGGTGTAGTTGGGATTGAGGCCAAAATCCCGGTTAAAGATACCCATCTGGCCTCCATTCTCTATTCTGCTGCTGGAATCTCAGAATCTTCAAAATTGATTATGGGGAATATTGACAAGCTTTATGATCTGACTGTGAAAAGTAATTTTGTCGCGGTCGTTTCTGACGGGTCAGCAGTACTCGGCTTCGGCAATATCGGCCCGCGGGCGGCGCTGCCGGTAATGGAAGGCAAAGCGATTCTCTTTAAAACCTTCGGCGGAGTTGAGGCATTGCCAATCTGTATCGACACCCAGAATGTTGATGAGATTGTCCGGGTGGTTGAAGCCATTTCTCCGGTTTTCGGCGGCATCAACCTTGAAGATATCTCGGCCCCGCGCTGCTTTGAAGTTGAACGCATTTTACGCGAGAAACTTGACATACCGGTTTTTCATGATGATCAGCATGGCACTGCGGTAATTGTCCTGGCCGGAATGCTCAATGCCTTAAAAATCGTCAACAAAAAACCTGCAGAGATCAAAGTTGTGGTCAATGGTGCCGGTGCCGGCGCCACAGCCGTAACCAAACTCCTACTCAGTGCCGGAATCAAGAATATCGTTATGTGCGATACGGCCGGAGCCATCTACTCAGGTCGCACGCAGCGGATGAATCCCTACAAGGAAGAGATGGCTCGGCTCACTAATCCAGGGAAACTAAAAGGGAAGTTGGCCGATGTTTTACACGGAGCTGATGCTGTAGTTGGACTTTCACAGGCGAAAACCATATCTGTGGCAATGGTCAAAAGTATGGCCAAAGAGCCGATTGTCTTTGCCCTGGCCAACCCGGTTCCGGAAATCATGCCGGATGAAGCCTTGGCCGCCG
>JAOZKP010000630.1 GCA_029935295.1 bacterium
CTAATATTTGCACTCATCCACATAATATCTTCATTCCCCGGAGCGACCCATCGTGTGAAAAATAGATACTTACCATCAGGAGATACATATGGGTAACGTTCCTGCCGGCCAGAATTGATACTCTTGCCTAAGTTTATGGCTTCTGTCCAGCTACCATTAGATCTTCTGTAGCATATAAATATACCGCTGCCATATTTATCTTGACTATGACGACCAGAGGAGAACAAAAGGTAACTCTCGTCGGGAGCAATAAAAGGAGTCCAGTTGAGAACACCCTCTGCAGCATTGATGGTCGGCGGTAGTAATTCAGGTTTTGCATAAACTCCATTGATAAATTCTGACCGGTAAATGCCAAAATTGTTCCTTGATCCCAAGCCTTCTGCATGACCAAAAAAATAGAGAGTTCTATTATTTGTAACAGATGGGGCATACAGATACTTAAGTTCAGGAAAGCGAGCGATAATATTCAAGTTTTTTGGCTCAGTCCAATTTTCACCTTGTTTTTCTACAAAGTAGAGACCTTTTTCTTTTTCTGTGTCATCGGAAATAAAATAGAGTTTATTGCCATCCGGAGAAAAAGCGGGCATACCTCCGTATGGAGAGATTTCGGGTTCTGTCCATTGACCGTCCACACGACGCATGACTTTAAGGAATATTTCTGTTTCCTTTTCTTTATGGCGTAGGTTCGATTGCCAAAAAACCATATTGCCATCAGGAGAGAATGTTGGGTAACCATGTTCGACAGTGCTATCGACAGAAATGATTCCTGGGGCAAAAATGATTGGAACATCGCCGGGTGGAGTTTGCCCTAAGTATTCTCCTTTTAGATCAGTAAATTTTAGTGGAGAACTTTCTTGCATAGCCTTCTCTTTGAGCTTTTTGAGAATACTCGTACTCACCCAATAAACATCCATATCCATCATGTTTGCATGTCGCCTGAAAAATAGAAATTTCCCATCGGGAGAAAGAGAGGGATTACTATGGTGAGCCGTTGTATTGTTGACTTTAGCACCACAGCTATTCATGTTGATTGGAGTAGTCCATACATCATCTCCTTTATTAAAACTTATATAGAGTAGTCCATCTCGACGGGCTCGATATGAACCAAATATAAGGTAGGATCCATCAGGAGCGATGAAGGGACTATAGTCAAAATATTTTGAATTCATTATTGGGCCAAGGTTTTCAGCTTGTAATGATTGATCGGCTAATCGGTAAATTCGCCAATTATCAATACCGCCAATTCCTTCTGGGCGCCTAGAAGAAATATAAATATCTCCATCGGCGGATTCAGTAATAGAGCCTTCAGAAGTATCTGAATTGATGGGGGCTGGAAGCTTTTTTAGTTCACCCCAACCTTTAGAAGTGCGTTCAATCATCCAAATATCACCTTCTTTATTGAAGTAGAGTTTTTTTCCATCT
>JAOZKP010000218.1 GCA_029935295.1 bacterium
GGGTCGCCAGTCAAATCGCCGTAGCCATTTACGTGAGCAAATCCGGTTGTGCTGACATAAGTCACACCCGGAGGCAGAAGTTCAATCACTTTGGTGTTGAACATATCAGCCTGGCTGTGATTCTCGGCGGTTATCTTGAAAGTTGCTTTTTGATCATTACAGTAATCAAGCGGATCTCCGATATGTTTGACGATTACAACCTCGGCTTTCGGCAAACTCACAACCGAACTCTTACTCACTGTATCACAGGAATTTGCCGGATCACACCAGGTAAGTACAGCATCTATGGCAAGAGCGTTACAACCGATAAGTTTGGCAACCAGATTCAGACTTTCATTGTCGCCACTGTTAATCTGGGTAAAATGAAAAGTAACAGTTTGTTTATCGGAAGCAACAGTAATCGAGTTAGGTGTGGTACTGCCCGACGGAATTGAATGCGAAAAATATTCGAGATCTGCAGCAAAGGTTACCGTCAAATCAACATTATATAGAGGCCCGGAACCGCCGTTAACAATATTTAACTCCTGTTTCGCATAAGGAGTTGTTGTGAAAACCACGGCCGGCCCCATATGCAGCGTCGGCTCACCATCAAGAACCTTTAACGGGGCATCAGTTGAAACCGGAGCTGTTTTTTTCTGCGGATCGCTACCGTCTTCGCATTTATTGTTGTAAACACCTGAAGCACTCCACTCCAGCAGGCTCGGGTCGCAACTATGATGCATCGCAATGGTAATCTTCCCCTGGGGCAGGATGTCACCACCAGCAGCATGAGGAGAGCTGAAATCCCAGGTGTAGGTGCCATCACCGTTATCAGCAGGGGCAAACATCGTAATAGCATTGCCAGCCGAATCTTTAATATCGGTAAAACTGACTGTGCTTTCAAATATATAATGATTCTCAGTATTGAGCGTAACCTTGGCATCATAAAGAGTGCGAGAACCACCTATATCAATCGTGTATTCAAGGGATTCACAAGTGTTGATCAAATCCGGGCCGCCAACAATAACCTCCATCCGGGAACCTGCAACCGAGAAATTTGCGGAGGCATTGTAATCAGAAGAGACATCACACCCACTACCACTTCCGGGAACCGTAAGGCTCGATGTATTAGTGAAATCACCTTCACTGTTTTGCACAGAATAGCTGTAAGTAACACACACAATCGGCCTCTGGTCGGGATTTGGTTCATTTCCATTGAGTGCCGAAAGATCTAAAGGAAAAACAGGGTTGGCAGGAAAATATGGAGTGGAGTCGTGACCATTTACCGTAATCGCCTCAATTGCATCAAATGTAACCCCGGCTGGAGTTACCGTACTATCCAAAGATATGTTATCCCAGTTTACGGGAGCACCAGTATCGAACATGTAACAGACTCTAAACCGGATCTCATCACACACGTCAGAGGGATTGGATGATAACTGCACAACCGATGATGCAGAGATGACATTACCGTGTGTATCGTTGATATAAGTACATGCCTCGCCGTCATTAATCACCCCCGGACAACTCCGGCAATCATCTGGCACCGAGTTTACAGTTGCCCGGTTGCAGTAGGTGTGAGATCCAGCACAGGGATCGGTTGGGGCATCCATTGTGATCGTATATTCTACTGATTTATTTGTGCTGGTAAATGTGACGGCAGACCAGGTAATCGTATTACTGCCATCATCGACACCACCGTCAGGGTCGGTAACCACGAAACCCGCAGCTCCGGGGTAAGTATCGACAACGTCAACTGTATATGGCAGTGCCGAATCCGGCCCACTATACGTAACCCTAATTGTGTAATCGAGACCGGTATCACCGACATTAGCCGAGGCTGGACCAGTTTTGGTTACTGTAAATGTAGGTTTCTCGGGTATTTGCATTGCCCAGGTTTGTGGACCGATGACCGGAGTATAATAGACAGTACCGTCTATAGCTCCACACTGATTGGTATATAATGGAAGAAAGAGCAGAGTCGCACTGTTAACCGCAGAGCAACCGGTACTGCTGTCGGGCTCAATCCTAAATTGAAATGTCAGGCTGCCGGGATTGCCGCTGCTGTCCTTGCCTGCAATATCCGGAAGTAAAAAGGTACTACTTGTATCGTCAAAAGTTACCCCGCTTGTAAGTGGAGTAACCTGCCAAGTTGAAGGCCAGTTATCCATCTGCAAATAGAAACTTTCAGCCGGACCGTCGCCTGTGTTTGTGATTGTAATTGAAGTCGTAGATTCATCACCGGGACAGTACCCGAGAGAACTGGGATTAGTCACGTTAATGGAAATTTTCGGTTCCTTAATTATTAAATTAACGGATGCGGTAGCAATTTTTGCGGATGTCAAACATGGAATACTGCCCCCATCAGTCCAATTAACTTCTGAGCTATGGGCTCCCGTAGCCCGATTGCACCCGCCGATAAAAACTTCGATCTCATATTCGGCGTTAGAATGAGCCGGGATGAGCCCGCTGTTCCAAGTAGTAGGTGTAGTGGGAATATAACTTCCCGGCAAGGAATGTCCCGTTGAACTGGATATGGAGGTATAAGAAAAACCACTATCAAGCGTAATATCAGCTCCGGCAACCAAATTGCCATCGCCACTGTTTTCCACAGCCAGATACCAGGTTACATGATCACCTTTACTGGCATCTACAACGGTATCACCATGTTGATCTGTAAGTGTAATATTTATTATCGGCATTTCAACAGTAATCGGATCAGAGTGCACCAAGGCTTCGAGCGTACCCGAACTTGATATCACCTGAGCTTCCATTCGCTGCTGATCACCGGCGCTACAGTTGGGACGAGCTTTGAAGCTTTTGGTATATGTGTCACCCGCCGTGATATCAATGTTTGTCCAAGTCAGGGTATGGGGTGGACCGGCAAGTTCACTGCCACCATTCTGATCGGTAACTGTAAAATCAGATGGAAGAGTCGTAGTCAGGGTTTTGCCGGTGGCATCGGGATCTGTGGAGGAATTGGATATAGAGACTTCCCAAGTACCCTCCTCGCCAATGGAAAGAGTAGTTGGCTGCTGCGAAAATGAGACCTGAAGTGCCGCTTGAGAAACTGCCGACAAGCCTAAACTCACAAAACATAAAATAAGCAAAGTTCCAATTAACTTATTTATTTTAATTTGTCCCATTATCTTTTCCCTAAAATGTGCCTTCCCTCGTTTCAAGAAAGAAAGTTTTACCTAATGAAAATCATTTAGATTAAAACTCTTTACCATATTTTAACCAATCAATCAATCAATCAGTCAGTCAGTCAGTCAGTCAGATTCAGTAAAAAAAACATCCTATTTATCCCCGGAATTCACTACTTTAATACTTGCAACGATATCATAGTGATGATAGGAACTCTATCAAGAAAAGAGACCAAGCAACCTTAACTCTTCTTTGTTTTTTAGTAACTTACTTTAATTCCCCGATATCATGACCCGAGATACGATTTTCGAGAATGCCGATTGCCCGGACGAATTCAGCTTTAACCAGCAAGTTGTTGAGGTTTTTGATGATATGCTGGAACGCTCCATCCCCTGCTATCATCAGACTACCGGGATGATCTGCACCCTGCTGCAGCACTTTTGCCACCCGAATGATACAGTTTATGATCTCGGCTGCTCAACCGGCACGACCCTGCTGGAACTCGCACGGCAGATTTCCGATATAAATCTTGCATTTGTCGGCATTGACAGCTCAGAGGCGATGATTGATAAAGCCAAGATCAAGAGTAAAATGCTCTCCCGAAAACCGGGTGTCAGTTTTCAGAAACTTGACATCATTGATGCCGACCTCAATGAGTGCGGTGCGGTTCTGCTCAACTATACGCTGCAGTTTCTACGGCCGCCGGTAAGGCTGAGCTTCCTTAAAAAAGTCTACAACGCTTTGCGACCGGGCGGCATACTCATTGTTTGTGAAAAGGTTATTTCCCACCGGCCGGTAATCAACCGGGCCTATATTGACCTCTATCTCGATTTCAAACGCAATCAGGGCTATTCCGAAACTGAAATTGCCAAAAAAAGAGAGGCTCTGGAGAATGTTCTCGTGCCCTTCTCCATCCATGAAAATCTCGATCTGCTCAAAGAGAGTGGCTTTTCTGAAACTGAATCTTTTTTTCAGTGGTTTAATTTCGTCTCATTTCTTTCGGTAAAAAGATAACCATGCCCAACTATCTTGAATTTCTTCCTGATGCCGACCATGAACAGATTCTGGCTTTGCGCAAAACCTGTAATGAAAAACTGCAGAGCAGTAAAAAAGGCGTGGTTGCCCATCGTCTGCCTTTCGAATCCGTCTGCCACCTTAAAGCCTCCCGGCTTGATTTTACAAGTGATGTCGTAAGCATCGGCCGGCGGGAAGATCTCAGCCCGGATGAATATGAGCTGGTCAAAAAAGTGATGCGGGGTTTCATTCCCTGGCGCAAAGGCCCCTATAATGTTTTTGGAATAGATATCGACGCCGAGTGGCGCAGCTGCAGAAAATGGGATCGGGTATTACCTTTTCTTCCGGATCTGGAGAATAAAGTTGTGGCCGATATCGGCGCCAGCAACGGCTATTACATGTTCCGAATGGTTCCGCATAAACCCAAAGCGGTTATCGGTTTTGAACCCTATCTCCAACACTACTTCACCTTTCACACCTTGAACAGCTTCGCCGGGCTGACAAACCTGCACATGGAACTGCTGGGGGTCGAACATCTGGGCCGGTTCACCAACTCTTTTGATGTCATTTTTCTCATGGGAATCCTCTATCACCGGATTTCGCCGCTTGACTCTTTGAAAGAGGTGAAAAAAAGCATGAAAAAAGGCGGGACTCTCATTGTCGAATCCCAGGCAATTCCGGGCGAAGAAGCGGTCGCACTTTTCCCCGAACGCCGCTACGCAAAAGCTCCCGGCACCTATTTCGTACCAACTGCAATATGCCTGAAAAACTGGTTACTGCGGGCGGGCTTTATTGATGTCGAAATTTGCTGCTCACATCCAATGAGCAGCAAAGAACAGCGCCGAACCGAATGGATGCAGTTCGAATCGTATTCCGATTTCATAGACCCGGACAACCCGGCCCTGACAGTTGAAGGCTACCC
>JAOZKP010000631.1 GCA_029935295.1 bacterium
GTTGTAAATCCAGTGCCGGAATCCAGGCTTTACTCCAAAGGGGATGGTGAAAAGGCAATTCAAACCCGAGATAAAGATCCTGAAAATTTTCCCGCTTCGGATCCTTCGAATCCTTCGGAACCGGCACCCGCAGGCAGAGCTGGCAGCCGGGCGACAAACTACTATCTTTCTCCGTGATAAAAATTACATGGGCGTCAAGACGAACATCTTTGACGGATAGCTGATATTGTTTATCGTCCGGACAAAAAACCGCACCGCAGCTTCGTAAAACGATGCCGCTTTCCAGGGTTATTTTCTGGTTGTCTATGTTGAGGGTTGTTGTCTTCTCATCTTGCAACACGGTTTCACCTCAACTGTAATTTACGGTTTTCTTGCTATCGCGATCCAGTTATAGCCCTGGCGCAGGTTTCTGATCTCTTCCGGTGGCAGGGCCAGGGGTTTGCCGGTGTGGGGCTGGCCGAGGATGCGTGAGGGCAAAGTATCAACGCTGTCCAAAATTTCGTCGTCGAGTTCTTCAATGCCGGGGTAGTTCCAGTCATCATAGATTTCGATGGCTTTGAAACCAGTTTTTTTAAGCAGGGTTTCCAAAGTTTCGCGGCTGCGGAAATTTAGCCCCCAGCTCTGATGCGGATCAGAAGACGTGCCGATATGCTGGATGATGAAACTGTTTAACGGTGAATCACAGCGCATACGTTCGTTGGATGAAGTAACCAACAGGCGACCACCGGATTCGAGCTGCTTGAAAACTTTTTTGAGGAGGATTCCGGCAAGCTGGTCATCGACTCCACAGATGATACCAACCATAACTGCGAGATGAACCGACCCAGAAAATTTGGTCAGGGATGTTTCGTGGTAATGAACGGAGTCGGCTGCTATTGAACCTTCTTCGATAAGGTGACTGGCAAGTTGGCGGCCTAAATCTAAAGCGGTTGCATTGATGTCGTAGTTATCGACCTGAATTGCATGACCGTTGCAGTTTTGCAGAACATTGAGCAGATCAAGACCGACACCGGAACCGAGGTTTGCAACTTTCAGCGGGGTTTTAAACTCTTCGACAAGTTCGTCGATCTGCTGAGGTAAAATAATATGGGAAAGGGCGATATGACGACGGCGTAGAGAATCACAAAGATCACCACTCATAGTGATATTATCGAGTTCTGCCTGATGCTCTGGCAGTTCGTCACCAAAGCCGTGATCATGGGTGTAGGCAATGAATGGCATATCGTAACCGGCGTGCTCTTTTCTAATTTCATTGAATATTATCGATTGAGCACAGATTTTATCCTGAGTCCGGCGTAAATTTTCGGTATCCAAGCTTTTGAGATCCATAAAATCAACATCGGCAACCTCCTGAAAACGGATGAATTCGGGGCGTTGCAGATATTTTTGCGGATTTTCATCAAACCAGGCGGTATCGACG
>JAOZKP010000632.1 GCA_029935295.1 bacterium
CAACTAGCCGACCAATGGCTACCAGGACTATTCCCCGAGAAATAATTATCCAAGATGAAATTGTCAAGGATAAAGATTTGACCCCTAGCCCTTTCTTACCCTGTCTCCCGTGCCGTCACGATTGGGGTTGTTGCTTTATAAATGGCGGCTGAGATGTTCGCATACAACCCTAAACCTTAACCCGACATTTATAAAGCTGCGACCCCGTTAAAGTAAGCGAAGCAATGTTCGCGGCATTCTCGAAATCTATCAAAAACCGAAGTCGTTCAAACGTTATTTTGTCAAGGATAAAGATTTGCCCCCCACCCAATTAACTTTTACAAAACCTTTGACAATTAATTTATGACCATGTTATTATAGTCATAAATTATCCAGTTAGCCTCCCAATACAAACAGGAGAAGGAGTTATGGCAAATGTAGTTTCAAAATCTTCTTTCAAGCCCCGGGCACTTAAATATTTCCGCCAAATCCAGGAACAGGGCTCTGAACTTATAATTACTGACCATTCCAAACCGGTCATTAAAATCATCCCTTTTCGGAAAGACCCGCATATTATCTTAGAAGAACTCCGCGACTCCGTAATCCGTTTCGATGATCCTTGCGAACCGGTAGGCCGGGAAGACTGGGAAATTTTAAAATGATTGTTCTGGATACGCACATTTGGCTCTGGTGGATCAGCAACCCTGACTACCTTTCACCACCAGCCCAACATGCCATTGATCTTGCGGTTTCCGAAAAGGGAATCATCATTTCATCTATATCCACCTGGGAGATTGCCCTTCTGGTCGAGAAAGGCAGGCTTGAACTTTCGATTGATGTCCGAGACTGGGTGCGCAAAACAGAAGATCTGCCTTTCGTTCGTTTTATGCCGGTCGACAACACGATCGCACTGCGCTCCGTAAACCTGCCCGCCAACTTCCATCCCGACCCCGCTGACCGTATCATCACTGCGACAGCAATAACTATGGGATTACCACTTGTCACAAAAGATGATAAAATCTTAAACTATCATCATGTCAAAACTATCTGGAATTGATTAATCCCCGAATACCAGAACAAATAGTTATAAATATTTTGCCCGGTATTGATCCATAAAATACCCATAAATCAAGCCTAACCCTGTTCCACTTAACACTTCTCTGGCAAGGCAACTGGACTAATGACGCTTCCTTTAATTAATTCACAGCCTCCAACAACACCCAGAAGTCAAGCCTGACCCCATTTGACTCCCATTTGAGCCCAACACCCTGTCTCCCGTGCCGTCTCGATTGGGGTTGTTGCTTTATAAATGGCGGCTGAGATGTTCGCATGCAACCCGAAACCTTAAACCGCCATTTATAAAGCTGCGACCCCGTCAAAGTAAGCGAAGCAATGGTTGTGGCGTTCTCATGATCCACCAATTTTCGGTTGGTAAAGCT
>JAOZKP010000001.1:0-21831 GCA_029935295.1 bacterium
GCCCGTCCCAACCACCTTCTTCTCCTGAACGAAGGCTGGAAAAGATTCCGCTCTTGCCCAGCAAGCGACCGGTTGAAATTGATGCCATCTGTTTACCATCAAGAGTTCCAAAAAATTCAGCCCCTGCAATTGGAGATGTTGCATCCACCTGAAGCCAGCCACTCCCGGAAGTCAACAAATTACCTGAAAGTTTGATCTGTGTCTCCAGAGAACCCAACGAACTTGAATCTAAAGCCAACTCCGCCGCACCGCCACCTCCATGAAAACCGGTAAAAGCTGTATCGACAACTGCAAATTGTGGATTTTGCAACACAAGCCCTCCCCACCAGGCAAAACTGTCTAACAAATAGGGATAGGTAATCTGTTGCGAAGACCTGCTATCAAGTGTCAAAGCACTCAGCTGTTCTCTATTAACATAAAGAGCAGCCCCAATTAAGCCTTCACCGCCATGGATAATTGCATTTGTCGGTGTTGGAGTGGTATCTTTCAATAACATCCGCTTACGCTCGGCTGACATAACCTCCATATCACCCGGAGGGTAGAAATAGAACTGCTGGCCTGGCTGTAAAGAGATACTTTTAGTCGCCCCGTTATTAAATTCAATTGAAACAGTACAACGCTCCGAACTTGTATTCACCAGGCTGACAATATTTCCCCAGCCATCATCACCCACCTTCAACTGTGAAAGATAGAGCGTACCTGATACCGCAGCATGTGACAACGCCGGGTAGGCCCCGGTCATACCCTCACCATCAACCTTAAAATGGACTGAACCAACAACTGCATCAATATCGGCGATAAAACTCAAATAAGCAATTTGGGCATTAAATTCCCCAAAATAATCACTCAATGAAGCTTCGTAACGAGCCAATGGAGCCAGAACAATCTCTTCAGAAGAGACCACGACTTCTCCTAAAGAATCATGACCAAAAAGAGTACCGGTAACAGTCTCAAAACTGCTGTCATTAAGAAGAGTCACTGAAGTCTGCCAATTACCGGTCATCACCAGTGGCATATAAATATTGGCCCGCCCAGATCCGGGTTCAGGAACCGGAGCAACCGGGGGATCCCCGCGGTAAAAGAGTACTGAACGCTCTGCTATTTCACCCGCCGGCTTGAGAGCAGCGTAACGTAAACCAACTGTTCCGTCACTATTTTCAATTCCGGCAACAAGATAGTCAGCCCCCAAAGAATTGATCTCTTTATAATTGAACTGAATAGTGTTTTCACCTTCAAAAAATACAACCTGATAGGATATCTGTTCACTTCCAGCACTATTGTAGGTGAACTCCATAACAAAACGACGCAGAGGTTCAACTCCTAAAGTCTCGTAAACTACGTTAACCAGAGCACTGGCATCTGCGGCAGATTGCCCGCCAAGCCATAATGGTGCAATTAGATTGTTAGCTTCATCAACCGACGGAAACCCTTGTCCATCATAGGAAAAGTTACTATAGTTACTATCCGGAGTAAATGTCAGATAGCCATTACCTGCAATATAGACACTTGTATATTGCTCACCATAAAAATCAAAATAGGGACGTGATTTTGAGTTAGTGTCGTAAAAAAACCCCATTGGAATTGCATTTACCAAACCAGCATCAGCCTTAAACCTTAAACTTTGAGCAGCTTCAGTAAATCTCTCCCAATTATACGCCGGACCACCCGCATCATCGCTGGTTATATAACGATAACCAAAAGCATCCGGACCGCCACTACCAACAACAGGAGGATCACTATTAACCGGAGGATCATCGCCAGCGGGGGGATCATCAACATCTGGACATTTTAGATCTGTAATTCTGTTACAGTCCTGAATTATTCCGTCGCCACAAATTTCACGAGCTCCGGGATAGATAGCCATATCAGAATCATTACAATCGCCCTGGTTTTCAGTATAACCATCTCGATCATTATCAACATTGTTTAAATCTGTAGAACAATTTAGATCTGTGATTCTGTTACAGTCCTGAATTATACCATCTCCACAAATTTCATGAGCGCCGGGATAGATGGTTCTATCTGAATCGTTGCAATCCCCCTGATTTTCAGTGTAACCGTCTCCATCATTGTCAACATTATCCAAATTTGTAGAACATTTCAAATCAGTAATTCGGTTGCAATCCTGGATTATACCATCTCCGCAGACTTCATGGGCACCGGGATAAATGGTTCTATTTGAATCATTACAATCTCCCTGATTTTCAGAATAGCCGTCTCCATCATTATCAACATCATTTTGGTCACAGGCACTCCCAAGGTAGAAACGAACTGAGCGATTTTCATATGTTCCCCGTTTGTCAAAACCGGGATAGCGCAGACCGATGGTACCCTTATCATTCTCGATCCCGACCATTGTCGTATCAGCTCCACCTGAGTAGGCTATTTCGTAATTATAAAGGATGTCTGTACTACCTTCCTGCAAAACAATCTGGTAAATTGGACGTCCCTCCGATCCTTTTATGTTAGAATTAGTTTTCCAATACTGTAATACAAACTGACGATGCGGTTCGACCCCCCGGGTCTCATAAAATACTGAGAATCCTCAGGCGACACCGCTATTATCACCCCAGAGCGGTGCCAGCATACGATTGGGTTCACTGGTTGAAGGAACCGACTGGCCGTTATAAATATAGCCTTTATAAGATGTATTAGCCCCGGCAAAAACAATATACCCATTATCACAAACATGAAAGTAATTATACTTTTTGCCGTAAAACTCAAATGGGAAACCAATCGAGTAGGAAACGGTCAAACTGTCACCAACTGCAGTTTTACCTTCAAGCTGCACCACATCCTTACCAAATTTCTGCCAGGTAAATCTGGGTCCCGTTTTTTCCTTGCTGTCAATATAGCGATAGCCATATTTATCCGGCCCGCCCTGAAAAGCGTAGGCTGGGGTTAAAAATCCTGTCAATATCGCTACAAGGGTCATCAAAACCATATAGCGACAATTTTTTTCATGCAACATAAGAAAGTTCCTCCACTTACTGCAAAATATTTAATTTCGTGCAAGTGCACATTTTTTAGATTTTCTAGCTTTTCTAATCCGAGCCAAAACCATACTATTTCACTGGGGATTTAGCCGTAAAGATAGAGTCTGATTACCATTTTGTCAAGTTTGATTTGCCCAATGAGTAATAATTAATCTAAATACAAAAGCTAATCTAGGTATTTACCTGACTCGAACTGAGCTCTTAAACTTTTGATTTTTTCAAGAATCGAACTTGACACAAACATCCTCCACAGAACCAATTCTCAGACTACCAAACATTTTAGCAAAAAGATTTTCACTCTTGAATGCCGCTGCTAGACCACATAATAGCGGCGCTGGAACATGAAAGATCCGGGCTCGACATCCAGCTTTCTCGGCAAGATAGTTTGCTAGACGTTCGGTTGACCACTCTTCCCGATCACATGGTAACAACAGCTGAGCTGGTGTTACCGTAGTATCTAACAAAATATCAGTAATAGTTCCAATTAGACATTCAAGAGAAAGCAAACTGCGCCGATTTCCAGCTTTCGATACCGGCAGCGGCAGTCCCCAAGACAACCATTTTTGCAAAAAAGCTAAGTTACCTTTAACTGCATCACCATAAATCATTGGTGGTCGCAAAATTACCAGTTCTGAAGTTTCGGAATGGCTAAAAAGAGAGTTAAGCTCCTGTTCGGCACGCCATTTACTGACGGCATAGGCACCTACAGGTCGAGGCTGGTCTGTAACTTTATAGGGACGATGGTCAGGCTTTAGCACACCTTCGCCGTTAACCTTAATGCTACTGATAAATATAAATTTTTTAACCCGAGCTTGCAATGCCGCCCGAGCTAATAAAACTGTCACATCAAGATTATCACGAAAATAGAGATCAGCTGCTTTCGACTGGCCTCCAACATGGGCCCGAGCTGCAAGATGCACTACCCGGTCAACTCCTACCAATATATTTTCCCAGGCAACACTATTCGTAAAGTCATCAACTTCGACCACATCATCCAAATCATGAACAAGGTCTTCCGGCAGGCGGCTACCATTTCGCCGCACTACGACCCGCAAAGCAAAACCCTGTTGATGTAGCATGCGGCAAAGAGCTGTTCCAACAAAACCAGCAGCTCCGGTAATCAGGATTTTTTGAGCTTGAACCATTTCTCCCCTAACAATTCTCTATACACAGTAAATGTATCAGAAATTACTTTTTTGTCACTAAAACCTTCTTCTACCATCTGGCGTCCGTTACGACCAAACTCGATTCGTAATCGACGATCCAACAACAATCTCTCCAACGCTGCGGCCAACTCAGATACACTTCCCGAAGCAACCAGAAAGCCATTCTCTCCCGGCCTGACAATTTCCCGACACCCCGGCATATCGGTCGCCACCAAAGGCTTGCCACAGGCCGCCGCCTCAAGCAAAGTCACCGGAATTCCTTCACGATAACGGGTCGGCAGGCAGACAATTTCCGATTTTTGATAAAGAGCAGGCATATCATTTTGAAAACCGAGCCAGCGGACATCCCCCTGGCGGTGCCAATAAAGCAAACGTGAAACCGGTACCGCTGCAGGATTACTCATATCCGGCATTCCCGCCAACCAGAACTCAGCCTCGATTCCTCTTTCGTGCAAAACTCGCGCCGCCTTGACAAATTCCTCAACCCCTTTGTGCCAGAGCAGGCGGGCTGCCAGCAAAACAACCGGTGGGCGCATAATTAAAGAAGGTACTCCGGTTTCGGGTATGCGTGGTCGAAAACGCTCAATTTCGACCCCGGAACCTAAAATCAGCACCGCTTTTTCGGGTGCAATAATCCTCTTTTCCAGAAAATAGTCACGATCATCGGGGTTTTCAAAAAGAAAGCGGACTTGCGTCCGCTTTCCGACCAGACAATAAACACTCTCTACCAGTCGGCGCAAAACCTTTTTCCGACGGCCACCAGCGATAAAAACAAAACCCAAACCGGTTACGGCATTGACTACGGCTGGAATCCCGGCAATTTTTGCCGCCAATGAACCATAAATGATCGGCTTAATTGAAACTTGATGCACGATATCCGGCCGCAATTGACGATAGAGTTTTATCAAATCCAGAATGCCCACCATCTCCCGCAGCGGATTACGACTTGACCGACACATTTTCAGAGGGCAATGGGTAAAACCTAAGGCTTCAATCTCTTTAACCTGAGACCCCGGCGCAGTCGCCACCAATACCTGGAATCCAGCATTCCGGGCTGCTAAAGCCAGAGCTTTACGATGCATGAGAAAGAACCAATCATCAGTAACCAAAAATAGGATGGTTGGTTTTTTGGACTTATCCGAAATTTTGTTCATCTTTTGAGTCCGAGAAATTTTCGGCTGCGATAATAAAAAACGGTCAGCAGCAGACGCCGCAGAGATTTAAACAATGACCAACTCAGGGCAGCAATGAAAAGTACAATAGAAACTGAGCCTCGCCGCCAAACAGCATATAGGGCCTTTAATTCACCGAGCTCCATCAACCAGAGCGCCGCACTCTGACCAGCAACCCCAAAAGCCGGTTTATGGATTACTGCCAGCGGTATATCAAGGAAAGCAGCTCGACTGCCGGTTTTAAGCAGGGCCAGCCATAGAAAATAATCCTCACTAAAACGCAGACCTTCAGGAAAACGCAAAACAGCCTCACGTTTTAACATAACCGTCGGAGTCCGCAACCGGTTACGAAAGATAAGTTGCCGCAAATTGTATAGCGAGGCCTGAAACTGTTTTGGCAACCTTCCGACATGAATTAAAATATCCCCACAACTATGGGCGCTGATATCTATCTTTGAATAATGCTGCATAAACGCCAGCTGCAGAGCAATTTTATCTTTGTGCCAACTGTCATCAGCATCTAGAAAAGCCAAAAACGGCTGAGTCGCCCGTTCCCAACCATAGTTCCGCGCTGCCGCTGGACCGCGATTGTCTGGCAAAAAATAGACTTTAAGCCAATCTGCTCCGTATTTATCTGCCAGTTTCCGTAAAACCTTGCAGGTCTCAGAATCGCTGGCGTCATCAACAACAATTACCTCTTGCGGCTTACAACTTTGCGCCGCCACTGATGCCAAAGCTCGGCCAATTGTAGCTGCAGACTGATAGCAGGGGATAACTACTGAAACTGCTGCTGTATCATTTTGGCTTACTAACAGTTCAGCACTTACAAGCCATTCACACCTTCGCATTCGCCAAAACCCACTCCCAAGTCCGCTTAAGGCCGGTTTGCAAATCAACCTGTGGCTTCCAGTTAAGATGTTCCAAGGCAAGTTGACAATCAAGAAAGTTTACCGGACTGTCACATGGACGGGCAGCCCTATAGAGAACCGGTACGCTATGACCGCTTATTTTGATTAATTCAGCAACCAGGTCGCTCAAACTTAAAGGCCGGCCACTACCGATATTAAAAAGTTTAACCGAACAGCTTACTGTACAGGCCCTCATAATTGCCTGAACCAGATCCGCTATATAAAGATAATCCCGGGCGACACTCCCGTCACCCCAAATCTCAATCGGCTGCCGGTTTCTAATATGACCTAAAAAAACCGCAATTGCACCCTGGGCACCGCCAATACGCTGACGCTCGCCATAGGGATTGGCAATCCGCAAAATTGTATAATCAAGACCGTGCAGATGATGAAAAAGTTTAAGATATTTTTCGGTAGCTAATTTAATTATTCCATACGATGATAGGGGCTCGGTGGAACTTGACTCGGTAATCGGCAAAGTTGCCGCCGGACCGTAAACCTGACCGCCGGAAGAGGCAAAAACAACTTTTTTGACCCCTTTTTTAACCGCTTCTTCTAATAAAATTACAGTATTTTGCAGATTTGTTTCGATATCATAAAGCGGGTTCAAGTTTGAGGAAGCGGGCAGGACGGTACTTACCAGATGGATTACCAAATCTACCCCGTCCAATACTGTGGCCAAAAGGCCGGAAAGTTTAGAACTATCAGCGAAATCACCTAAATGGAGATCAATCTGCTGACGCACCGGTGCCAGATTATCCAGGTTACTCTGCGGATGCTCCAGTACCCGAACCTGCTGGCCGGCGGCCAGCAGGGCATCAACCACATGTGAACCGATAAAGCCGGCGCCACCCAAAACCAGATAATTCATCGCATCAATGACCTGTAATAATCTTTATACTTCAAATCAAGATCAGTCAAAGAAAACTCTGCCAACATTCGCTTACGGGTATTTTTCGCCATCTTCTGCCGCCTTTTTTCATCAATCAGAGCTTTGATTGCAGTAACATATTCTGTCGGATTTTCCCGATCATTTATCAAGTACCCAGACTCCGGAGTTACCAGCTCAGCACAGCCGCCAACATCAGCAACTACCGGCACCACCTGCATTGCCATCGCCTGATAGAGAACCATCGGCACCCCTTCCCAATCAGAAGTCAGAAGCATAATATCGGCCACCCGATACCACTCAACCAGAGACTCCAAAGACTGCTCACCATACCAGCAAACCTGCTTCTGCAACTTTAACTCTTTAAGCTTTGCCAGAAACTCCGGCTTCTGTGACTCCAAGCTGCCGTCACCAATAATATGCATTATGAAGGCAACCCCTTCATGCCGCAGCATCTCCGCAATCTGCAACAACCGCAAAGGCTGTTTCTGACGATCCAGACGCCCGATAAAAAGTAGGTTCAAAACATTTTGCCGGCGCTTGGCCAAAATCTCTTCCCCCATACTTTGAGCCTGAGGGTCAAATAAAATACTATCAACACTGCCGTGAATTACTTTGAATTTTCCCCGATCAATATAGGGATAAAGCTCCATTATCTCATCCCCTAACTGGGGATATTCGAGATTGTAACTATCAATTAAATGATCATAACGCTGCGGCATGGTCATTGGGTATCCAGTCCTGCGGCCATCAGAGAAATAGTCAAAACAGTGAAACTGGGCTACCACTTTAAGCCCGGGAAAGTGCTTTTTTAACTCCGGCAGAGCATTAAAAGTTAACTCGCTGTTCATAATATGGAGAATGTCAATTTGCTGCCGGGCAATAAAATCGACCAGAAACCGGGTTACATCGGCAAGAGTTGAACAGCCCAGGCCGGGCAGATCAAAAATTCCGGCTGCAGTTGCCGCAATTTTTGGCAACCAGTTATTATTGTTAAACAGGGTGGTAACCAGATACTTTTCACACCATTTTCCATCAAGCTCACGAAACCAGTCAACCGTCATCGTATCGGCACCACCGGTAATAAGCCAGGGTGAAGCATAAAGAATCCGCAATTTTTTTCGATCAGAAGGTCCCTTATCAAAATTAACTGAAGATGACGTACATTTTGCCAGAATTTCAGCTGAAGACATTTTTTGCAGAGAGTAACGTCTTTCAAGATAACTGTAAAAATAGTCCTTCTTGCCCTGAAGGTGATACTCTTCGGGGAAATAGACCCGCACACCGGGGGTTTTATTATAAAGAAAAAATTGCTTAAAATGTGGGCTGATAGTTACTATTAACGGCTGTCGGGAAAAGTCGGCCCACTCTTTAAGCCGGGGCAGGATCTCCCAGGGTACAAAATTTATATCCAACAGATCAAGCCAGATCACCGTTTCGCGTTCAGCTAATGGGAGCTGTGGAAAATTGCGTAAAATTTCCGTAACCTGCCAATATTGCAGGGTCCGCCGCTTAAGTTTGGCGCGGTTATTCAGCAACGCCCCTAAATGCAGAGTTCGCAGCTGCTCCTTAACGCCAACTGAACCCGGCTCGCACCCTTTAATCTGTTGACTCTCTGCTGACCCACTCTGGAAAACTCCCCGACTAAGACTGCAACCTTTATAACCATGCCGGACCAGGTTAACATAAAACTCCCACATCAGAAATTCATCGGCAACCGCTCCGTTAAACCCCTTAAGCTTATCAGCAACACTCCGCCGCAGGACCAGCGGTCGGCAAAGATCTTTATCCAAATTTTCAAGAGGAATATCAACTTCACTATTTTCACCTACAAACGGAGAAAACGTATTAACGCTCTGGAGAAAGAAATGCGGCGGCGAGGCTTCAAGCCTAAGCAGAGACTCCTCAAGAAAAGTTGGTGCCAACTCATCACGACAATCCAGAATGACGATGTATTTACCTTGGGATTGCTTAAGCGCCCGGTTAAAAAGCCCGGCTTGAGTTTGCGATGCAATGTCCGAAGGCAAAACCTGCCAACTTGTTAAATTCTCCAGTTGCAACCGGCTCTGTATACGTTGCTTCAGCTCACGGTCTCTTTCCGTAATTAAAAAACAGACCTCAAACTCAGACCAGGTCTGCGCTTGCAACTGCCGCCATAAAGAATCAACTGTTTGCTCACTTCCGTTGCAGAAAACCAGTAAACTCAACAAAGGTGAATCAATCTGGTCCCAGGTTTTTTGCTCATAACGATTACTGGCAAAAAGACGACGATAGTAACCTTTAAAGCGTGCGTTCAAAATGGCCTTCAGGTTTTCAAGATTCTGTAAATCCTGAAATCTATTGCGCCAAACCCGCAGCCGCTCCCGCCAGGTATCGGGAAGAAACAGACGCAAAAGCTCCCGTAGACTGGATCTTCTATCTTCTCCCCGCCGAATATTATTAAGAATTGTAAAAAACCTGAATCTACGGGAGTTTATAACTGTTTCAAACTGTTGCCGGTACCATTCCCGATTCTGCCAGATCTCATGCTGAAGCTTCTCAGCCTGGGAAAGTTCCTGGTCGCGCACCCGCATCTTTTGTAAAATGACCTGATTGTAAGCTTGAAGCTCTTCACTTTTGATTTGCAGTTGTTCACTTTTGACCTGCCACGCCTGACTCTGTTCAATATGAAATGTTTTTGCTTCGAGCAAAGTCTCAACCTGAAAAAGCTGCTCTTTAACCTGCTGCATCAGACCTTCGACAAAAACCTGCTCATCCAGTCGCTGTCTGGAGCTTTGCAGAAGTGCTGTAAACTGGGTTGCCGGCAGTTTATCAGGAGCACAAAAAACTTTGTTTTGAGAATGTAAACAGAGAATTGAAAACAGCAGGGTTTCGAGATTTAGACGATAATACTTTGCTAAAAGTTCACTCAGAACCTGAAAATCCCATTGCCGTACAAGTTGCCCTTCGATACATGCCGCCGCCAGAACCCAAGCCACTTCCAAAACAAAATCAGCTTCTTTCTCAAACTTTCTTTCACTTATAGTGTTGTCTCCATGCTGCCTGTAAGCCAGCAACTCCCGGTCACAGAATATCCCCTGGCAACGGGTTAAAGAGCGAACCAGAAAATCGAGATCATTAACATAGCGCAGGTCACGGAAATGACCTATTTCAACCAGCAGGCGCCGGCGAAAAAAGAAATTAGACGAGGTACAGACAAAATTATCCCGCAGGAGACTTAAGAGTAAGTCACCGCTTTTTTGGTAATCAGCTTCTGCTGACCGCAGCCAGGTACATTCAGGAGCTTCATCCTCAAGCTCTGCACCTTCAGCATCAATCAGGGATACCCGGGAAAAAGCAATCAGGTTTTCAGGGTGACTCTCAAGCAACTCAACCAGAACCGCAAGCCGCTCAGGTTTAAAAAGATCATCAGAGTTTAAAATGGCAACATAGCGCCCCCGACTTAAACCTAAACCGCGATTAACAGCTGCCGCTGTCCCCCGGTTTTTCTGCCGTACCAGCTTAAGCCGCTCATCCTGAAACTGGCCGACAATTTCCGCCGTCCGATCTTTTGAACCATCATCAACGACAATAAGTTCAAAGTCTGTCAGGGTCTGACTGAAAACACTTTCTAAAGTCTCAGTAATCCAGCGTTCATGATTATAGGCTGGAATGACAACGCTGACCAGCGGTGTTGAGTTCAACTTGCACAACTCATGCTTATCTGTACTCAGAGTCAACACTTCCCCCAATATTCCGAATAAAAGATCGCTTTTCCCTTGGAGAGCCAAGACATTCTTTAATACTAATTGAGTTCATTTATATTTTTTCTTTGCGGATGATAATAAAATTCAAGATACTCGTAAAAAGGTTTCACATCTCCATCAGGGTGATAGAGTTCAGGATAGTAAACACATACATTATCAGGACAACCAGCTGGAAAAAGGTCAACCCAAGGGCCCTTCAGCGTTACCAGAAGAGTTACTGGTGAGTTCTCAAGCCAGGTTAAAAGTTTTTCTCTGACTGCAGAAAAATCAATATCACTGCGATAAAGGTCGATAAGAAAAAACTCATTCCCACATTCGGTTTTACTATTTACGGAAAAATTGACCAGTTGGTTTTTAACCAGATAGGATTGCTGTGCTAATTGTAACAAGTGTCGCTTATGAGTTTTTATTGCCGACCGGTGAAGATCGCTGATTTTACCCCTTAAAGTCTCATGTTTTTTTATTGCATGATAATTCCGGGCACCCGGTTTAACATAGTAATTATAAAGTGGCTCTTTAATTACGCGGCCGATATAACCATGTGCCACCAGATTAACACAAAACTCCCAATCTTCATAGCCGCCGGCCATAACCGGATTATAACCGCCCACCTGCATAAAAGCACTTTTACGAAACAGGGCATAACCCATACGGTTTTCAACCAGAGAATATTCAGGGTCACTATCTTGAGTTTCCCAGATAAAATCTTTATCTCCTGTCGAGTGAGTCCAGGAATAAGCAAAAAAATGTTCTGGAGAATTTTCTAAAAAAAGCAGACATTTCTCCAGAAATGTCTGCTCAATTGTATCATCCGCATCAAGCGGAAAAATATATTTGCCTTTAGCTTTGGCAATTGCATTATTGCGAGCCGCAATTACCCCCTGATTTGGCTGCTGCATAATTGTAAGATTCGGCTGCTGCGACTTTTCCAAACCTTCGATTCGAGCAACAGTTTCGGGGTCAGTCGAACCATCATCGATAAGAATTATTTCGAAATCACGACAGGTCTGAGCCTCCAGGCAGCCGAGTACAGAGTCAAGAAATAAACCATAATTATAACAGGTCACAATCACACTGACCAGAGGCCCTGACCACGGCTGCTGTTTAATCTCTACCGGCTTAATTGACTTTTTACAGTTGATAGTATGCGCCAAAATAGATTTTCGCAGTGAAGAGATAACGGATCGTAATTTTTTTACCAGTAAAGAAGGATTCCTGAAGTATGCTTTATACTTTAAGGGTATCGCCAGTGCACTTAATCTAGACAAGTTATAAAAGGGCTCACGCAACTTAAAACAATTAGTCAAATGGTATCCCAGACGATAGGTTTTTGACTGCTGTAGATTATTATATTGCTGCTCCAGCCAGATTCGCCCTTCCCAAAGATCCTGTTTCTCCTGTTCACATTTTAATTTAAGTTTTTCCGCCCGCTGGCAAAAATTTTCATTCTTTATACGAATTGCCTGAGCTTCATCCCTAACCTGCAACGCTTCATTGCGACACTGTTCAAGCAACGTATTAATACGAGCCGTTTCAACCAAAGTCTGATTAAACTGATCCTGCAATTTCTGGTTTTGGATTAAAAGTTGTTCCTTATCAAATTCCGTCTGCAGCTTCGACCAAGCCGGATAAAAACATTTTTCCAGATCAAATTTTGCGGCTATTTCAGCCAAAGCATTGGCAAGCCGATTTTCCCCAAGACATAAAACCCCTAATCCATAACCATAATGAAATTCATAAGTTATTTTATATTTATCTTTTATTTCGGCCCACAGACGCCAGACCCCAAAATCTTCACCTTTAACTTCAATATCGTGAAACAGGATAACACCATTGTCACTAACCTTAGGCAACCATGCCGCAAAATCACAACTTACTGCATCATAGGTGTGCAGGCCGTCAATGTGTAACAAATCTATAGATTTACCCTTAAATTGATCAACACTTTCCGCAAAAGAACTGCGGATCAAACTGGCAAATTTACCGAAATTTCCTTCAACAAAATTCGATATGTCTTTAAAAATTGACTCCTCATAGAGGCGGGAGTGCAGATCTCCGGCAAAAGTATCAATACCGTAACATTTTGTCGATAGATCGCTTTCAACAACAGCCTGACAAAATGCACTGAATGAATTACCCGAATGAACCCCAAGTTCAACAATTAAATTAGGTCGTAAAACTGTTACAGCAAAACAGGCAAAAGGAATATGCTTAATCCATGAATCCGGTGCAACCAAACGTTTTGGTGCAAAAACTGACGCCGCAAAAATCTGCTTATTTAACGACATTAAAGCCTCTGAAGAGGTAGAGTTAAGATGAAATAGAAAGATACATTAAAAACCGCAATTTTCAAATCAAAACCGGCTTTTTCTGCAAAATAACATTTATCCATTCATTTTCAGTCTGGCAGGCAATCTTTACATGGTTGCAAAAAAGGGAACTGATATTAACCACAGAATTCTCATCAGCAATCATCATGTCTCCATCCTGGGAAAATATATTCCACTGATAAAGTCCCCTATAATTTCTTTTCCGCCCCTCATTCAATGGTTGAGTCAGCAGAATTCTTCCTCCGGGCCTAAGCACTCTTATCATCTGCCGTAAAGCAGTTAACGGTTTACAGGAACAGTGCAAAAGATTTTCCGCAAAAACCAGGTCAAAAAAATCGACCGCAAAGAGTTCAGATAAATGCTCAACTTCACCGGCAACTGTTTTTACCGGCGGAACTATATCATACTCTTGCAAAATCTGGTCAAAAAAAACAGCTTCAATATCTATTGGGCAAATTGTAATTTGCCGTCCGTCCCAGCACTTACCAATACGAGTCAGTGGTCCGGATCCTACATCCAGAATTTGCACATCAGAACCGATATCTTTTTCTGGAAGCAGCTCCGTTATATAGCTCTGCAACTCAGTGCCTGATGCGGCACGAAACAGGAAATCATCCGACCATTCCAAACCTTTTCCTTTTATCCATGCCTCCCAAAAAGCAGTTTCATCTTTAATGCCGGATTGCCACTCAGGATTTGTTTTACCCCCTTGCAGTTCCAGCTCACCAGACAACCGCAACTTAAAAGACTCTTTGAGAAAAGCCAGCTTTCTCTTTATCTGGAAAGAGGATAAAAACCCACCTTTACTTTTTCGGCCCAGCTCGTTTTCAGGAAAACTTGCAACCCCACACCCGCCAACCGATAGATTTAAGCCCAGTTTTTCGGCTTCATTTCGGGCCAGAGAGATTAAAGATACAAGATTTTTTCCATATTCACTACTGAAAGCATCAACATCGCAAACAATATTTTTTACGCCTGCGGCATTTGCTCGATTAAAAAAGGCAAGAAGTTCTTTTTTTGATGAGTTCTGGGGAATAAATATATATTTAGCTGTAACCAGCCCATATTCGGCATAAGCTGCAAGATTACTCCAGACCCTTTCAAGATAATCCCGTTCTTTGATTTTAAGGTAGGCTTCGGCTCTTCCGGCATCGACGCTGCAAACGATGTCGGCGCGACCGATGCGTAAACCTTGCGCCAATGTTTCAGAAAAAATTGTCCCATTGGTTGCAACCGTACTGTAATTCCCATAATCTACGGTTAACCCAAACAGAGCATCAAACTCTTTGAGCAGAAGCGGCTCGCCGCCGCCCCAGTTAATAACTGCTTCCGGTGCCAGCAAACCGTCTGCAATCATAGCCCTAAATGTTGGAACAAGCTGATAGGGGGTCTCACCTGATCTTAAAATTTCTGCGGTATCCCACCAATGTTTACCAGTTTTGGAAAGTTGAAGATAGCAGTATGAACATTTAAGGTTACAGTGAGTACTATGCGATAAATTAATTACATCAACCAGATAATCACTTTTACCCCATGATTTTTTCTTTAAAAACGTACAAAGCCGGCAATTTTCAAATTGCTGGCTTTGATTCATTTGCACTATTTTTTCCCTGGCTTCTTTTATTTTTTCAACCGGGAGAGGGCCACCCTTAAAATCACAAATTTTAGGCCAGCCGCGATCTCCATGGTGCAAAACACAACAGGCGTACAAACCATCTGGAGCAAAGGTCAATCCACTCTCCAGCCATTCACAACTATAGTATGGTTCAACCATTCAAATCACTCAGAAAACTAGTAATATAAATCAGTTATAGATTTATGTCCGATTATGTGCCCACCATTTGCAGAGAGATTCTGACTCGCTTTTATATTCTGAATCGCTTCCGGCAATCCCTCATCATCTCCAATCGCTTTTTCCCAACAGTTACGGGCTTGCTTAAAATCTCCAAATAGAACATAAGTCGCAGCCAAACCAATTTGCCCATTAAAAACTGCAAAATCATTATCAAACTTCTCATACATCTCGCGGGCCTGTTCTAAACGACCACTCAACAAACAGGTATTTGCCCAATTCCAACTAATCTGTTTTTTATACGACCCTGGATTAAGCAGAGCCGAAGTAAAATATGAATCGGCTTTTTCATACTCTTTTCGGCGAAAAGCGAGAACCCCTAAATTTGCGAGCACCAAAGGTGACTCCTGCTCCGGTTGTGCGGATCTCAAACATAAACCGGCCAAACGCAGCCTGAAGTCCTCAATTAAATGAACTCCTAAGTTATTGAGCCAGGCCCCTCGGACATCCGTAGACAACTTATCATCACATTTAAAATCGTCAATCTCACACAACTCGTTACCCTCGATAATTTCCAGGGCTTTTTCCCAACAAAAATCTGTTTCCGCTCGCCTCTTTTCGGGAATTGCAATAGTAAAGAGATCAGGCTTCAGTATCGAGAAACTAAAACCATTCTGCTTCTCCTCCAAAATATTCAGAAGGGAAATAATTGTACCGGCCAGGTTTGAATCCCGAATAAATTTTTGCTCATCTTCACAAAATTTACGGAAAAATTCCGGCCCCTCAATTTCAGAATAGGAGATCATCTTCTGCTCAGGAAAACTGCCACCGACATGGTAGACCCCCCAATCTTCATTGCCGAGTTTCCCCGCAGCTGATAATTCATTAAAAAACTGGCTGCCAGGCAAGGGTATAAATTTATTAAACCCTATATAATGCGGTTCAATATCACGCAAAAACTCAATAGTTTCATTATACTCTGCTGAAGTTTCTGAGGGGCAACCGACAATCATACTTGCCAGCAACCTAAGACCGGCCTTATGACTATTACGGGCAGCGGCATAATTTTGTTCCAGTATTACCCCCTTTCGTACAACTTTCAACATCCGGGCCGAACCGGTTTCAAAACCGAATTCAACCTGAACACACCCTGAATCCTTCATCATCTTGAGGACATCAAACGGAGCCGCATTTGCCCGCATTAAACCGGCCCACTTAATCTTTTTCGGAATCTCTGCTTCAATAAGTGCTTTACAAATAGTCTCTGCCCGTAACCTTGAACTGAAAAATACATCCTCATCAAAGTATAGAGCTTCAACATTATATTCATTAATGAGATGGTTAATCTCTTCAACAATCGTATGAGCTGAATTTGAACGCACCTCTCTACCAAACACCGCTGCACCGGCACAAAATTTACAATTATAATAACAGCCTCGCGCATTGTAAATATGAGTAGCCCGAATCCCCCGCAGTCCTCTTATAACAATATTGTCCGGCTGCAGATAAAATTCCATATCAAAAAGATTGCGGCTGGGAAAAGGTAATGCATCCAGATCGGTGATTAAAGGTCGGGCAGGATTTGAAATAACCTCGCCATCTTTACGCCAGGTAATCCCCAATACCTCTGTAAGAGGACAGCCGGCAACAATTTCCGGCATTGTCAACTCGCCTTCACCTCTGACAACAATGTCAACTTCTGGAAATTGTTTGAGGGTTGCCTCTGGAAGTGCAGTAACGTGAGGGCCACCGAGAATCAGTGGTATACCAGGAATGGTTTCCTGTAAAAGACGCAGGATAGAAACAACATCCTCCATCAAAGGTGTCGTTGCCGTAATTCCGACAAAATCCGGTTTGAAATCAGCCAGGGCTTTTCGGGTAAAAGCTTCAACATCTCCGCCTTGCGAAAGAACCGGATTGCGATCTATTATTGAGACTGTATGACCAACTTTTTCCAACATAGCCGCAATATATGCTAAACCCAGTGCGGGCCAGCAGCCCATATTCCGTTTTGCCGGATAAATCAGAGCAACTTTCCTAAACTTTTTTTCATTATGATTTACAAACCCGGCAGGAGAATTTTTTTTCAAACCTGACTGGAAATACTCCAAACCCCTTGTAATCACACTCTTCAACATATTCAATTCCTGACTTTAGTAAGCTGCGCCTGAATCCAACAGCTTGATATCAACTCCGACTTTTTCGGCAGACACCAAACCTATTTGATACTCTTGAGTTCGTAAAACTTCCACCATCATGACATCCTGTACCATATGATGCATCGTACATTGCTCCATATCACCATCAGCAATCGCGATTGTAATGGCGTAATTATCTGAAGCAATCATTGGCCAGATAAATTCAAATTTGACCAAAGAACAATCTCCGGCTCTCAGAGGCGGAAATTCAGTCTGCAGAGTAATACTATTAAAACCAAAAATTTCAAGGCCGAGTTTATTCTTCACTAAAAAACCAACTACTGGATCTTTGATCTCTTTTAGGGCTTCCAGCCATATATGAACTGAGACAGCTTCTCCACCATAAACTGCGTCAACCGGCCCGCGCTCGTGGGAGAAGAAAGCTACTTTACTAATCTTAACCTCTCCAGCACCATAAGTTGTGGCTCCATCCTCAACTTTAATGGTCGTATCATTTTCTAATAATGGTAAAGGCGGTTGTACTGCTGATGAATCATCTTCACTATCAGATACTTTTTCCGGCAAACTGTTGTCTGGCATTGATTCAGACAGTGGTTCTGAGGGTAAATCTGGAGGCAATTCCGGCGGCCCCCCTTCGTAAAATGCCTGAGTATACCTATCCACAATCTTCTTGGGATTACCAATTTCAACCATACTTCCTTCATGCAACCAGACAGCTTGGTCGCAAAGCGTCAGTACCGCATTCATATCATGGGTAACCAACAACATCGTGCTATGTCCTTTGAAGGATTTTATTTTTTTCATGCACTTGTGCTGAAATCGGGCATCACCAACTGCCAGAGCTTCATCAACTACCAGAATGTCAGGTGAAACATGCACCGCCACAGCAAATGCCAGGCGCATCAGCATTCCACTGGAATAGCTTTTGACTGGCTGATCAATAAAATCACCAATCTCAGCAAAAGCTTCTATCTCAGGAAAACGCTCCTCCATCTCAGCCCGGCCTATATCTGCCAGGGCTCCTGAAAAAAATACATTCTGACGTCCGGTATATTCCGGATTAAAACCGGAACCCAATTCCAGCAATGCCGCTATCCGCCCATTAACCTGCAAAGAGCCGCAATCAGCTTGAATAACCCCGCAAATGATTTTTAAAAGAGTAGATTTACCACTGCCGTTCAAGCCGATAATACCCCAGGTTTCACCTCTGGGAATATCAAGGTCAATTCCTTTCAGCGCATAAAAATCTTCGCAATATTTTTTTTTTCGCGGGTGTAAAGCTTCTTTGAAACGGGACATTGGCGACTGGTAAAGCTTGTAACTTTTTTCAATGCCCTTTAGAAGTATAGCCCTATCAGAACCCATCAGTCGCCCCTGAATTTTTTTGCGGCACTTTGTCAAGAGGCAACAACCAACGTCCGCAGTAATGACGCAACCACTCCCGGAAACGACGATTTAAAGGTTTTGCCGTTTGTCTGGCAACTACAACTGAGTCCTGCCAAAGGCCACTGTCATCTCCCCAACCTTCAGCCTGATGGTTAGTGTAAACATCCAGTACCTCAAGACCGGCATAATGCATCAGAGCCCGCATCCCATCACAATAAAAACGCCAGCAATCAACCGGATAGCGATGTTCAGGCCCACCGGATGGTGCAATCAGACAACATAATCCCCCTGGTTTCAAAACCCGGCTTAATTCCAGCGCAGTTAACCAGAAAAATTCAACATGCTCAAAAGCTTGACCTGAAATTACTACATCTATTGAATTACTGGATAAAGCCTGCCAGCTGTAAGGGTCAGTCAAAACAACATCAACATTAGGTCCGGCACTGACATCCAGCCCCTGATAATGCCAAGCGGAATTCACAAACAGGGGACGATACGAACCATTAACATCATAGCTGCCAAGATCGGCAATCTGCAAAGTTTGATTTTGCTTGTCATTCAAGAACTGGTCCCGAAAACGGGTCATATGTAACAACGAACTCTCGTGCATTTTAAACTCGCTAAAAATTATAAGACATCAGCAAAATGAGGACGTAAACGGCGAAAAACCAGAGCCCCAGCCAATAATATAAGCGCTGTAACTGACCAGAAATATAACCCCCAGCGCCAATCCTGCCAGAATGGTATTCCGTAGATAAAAGAATCACGATAACCCTGGACAATATAATATATGGGATTAATTTTAAGAACAGTCTGAACGATTGGCGGCATTATATTAATATCCCAAAAGATGGGGGTCCCCCAAAAACCAATCTGGAGTAACAATTGCACAATTTGACCAGTATCACGAAAAAAAACATTCACCGACGCTGTCAACCAACTCAGACCCAACACTAAAACTACCATTGCCAGATAATAGTAGAGTGCCTGTATAACCCAGAAGGTCAGAGGTACCTGATAGCTCCAAAGCAAAATAATTAACAGGCCCAGAAAAACAACATGGCTGACCAAAGCCGCACCCACCGTGACTACCGGCAGAATTGAGGTCGGAAAACGAACTTTTTTTACCAGGTGGGGATTGGCAACGACGATAGTTGTGGCCCGGCTCCAGATTTCAGAGAAATTAAACCAAGCAGCCATACCAGCGGTTAGCCAGATGACAAACGGGATATCATTTAATGGTTTAGCTTTTAAACCAAAACCAAAAACAAACCAGAATATCAGAATCAGAACCAGAGGGTTGATTATAGTCCAGATGAAACCCAGACGGGAACCAATGTACTGAGCTGCAACTTCACGCTTAATAAGCTCCCATATCAGATAACGGCGGCTTAAAATAAGAGTTATAAAATCAAGAAAAAAATTTCGTGGCATTAATTTAAATACCCTTTTTCACAACTGCTTGCCGCAAAATATTACCTGCCTGCAATTGGCCCCGACAATATGCCACAGCAATAGTACCTGGATGAGCCACATCAATTTCGTCACCATTCTCTTTCTGCAACGAAATTATATTTGTCATGAAATCCTGCATTCCCGGGGTTATAACCTCAACTTCAGATCCGGTTGCAAGCCGGTCTTTGACATTAAGACGAACTCTGCAAGTACCATTTTCCGGAATCTCTTCAAGGACCGCAGAAACCAGGGCACAAAAGTGATAACCACGAATATAAGCGGAGCTTTCGAGATACTGAAGATCACGAGGTGGTAAGCTGCCACCTTCAAAAGAAGCATCAATAAAACCTTCATTATAGCGCCGATGGCTGACTCGGGTCAATTCATTTTTCCAGAGTTCGATCTGCTCAGATGAAAACGAGGTTTGCCCGGAATTTTGGAGATAGTCCAGCGCCTGACGATAAACCCGGGTGACAACCGCAACATAGTAGGCGCTCTTCATGCGGCCTTCAATCTTGAAAGAGCTGAGACCGGCGGACTTCAACTCCGGCAGGCGCGCAATCAGACAAAGATCCTTGGCATTAAATATATAACTTCCGCGCTCATCCTCTTCAATCGCCATGAATTCACCGGGGCGGGTCTCTTCCTGTAGAGAGTAACTCCAGCGGCAGGGTTGGGCGCAATCTCCGCGATTGGCATGCCGACCGGTAAGAGCCGCGCTTAACAGGCAACGGCCGGAATAGGCCATACACATGGCACCGTGAACAAAGACCTCACACTCAAGACCGGGAACTTGCTGTACCACTTGTTTTATATCTGCAAGTGACAACTCGCGCGCAAGATTAACCCGGCTTACACCCAAGTCATGCCAGAATTTAGCTGTGTGCCAATTTAAGGTATTAGCCTGGGTGCTGAGATGGAGAGGAGTAACGGGCAGGATTTTTTGACAGAGCCGGATAACCCCGGGATCACCGACAATTAAAGCATCGGGAGGCATCTCCTTAAGCTCCTCAAGAAACTCGGCAAGGGCTGTAAAATCACTATTGTAGGGGAGAAGATTAAGGGTTAGATAGGCTTTGACATTACGTTCGTGACAATAAGATATTGCCGCAAAAGTCTCAGATAATGAGAAATTACCAGCCCGGCGGCGCAGGCTGAAACGCTGGCCGCCGAAATAGACCGCATCGGCACCATAAGCTATCGCAACCTCAAGTTTTTCCCAGTTACCGGCCGGAACCAGTAACTCAGGTAGCGTCATTACTCGCGATACCATCCTCATACTGCCGGATATTTTCAGCAATATGCAAAATATTCCGTTCTACAATATCGCGCACACGCTGGGAATCGCGAGATTCGAAAGCAGCAATCAGGTCGCCATGAGTCTCGGAGCAGGCAATAAATATTTCGGGATGATCATTAAAGATTTTTTCCAGACGCCGGATATGAAAACCTAACTGCTGAAGCACTAATGCAAGTTTACGGTTGCCGGTTCGTACCAGAAAAGTCTGGTGAAAATCATCGTGAATCCGCAAATAATGGGAAAAATCACCTGCTTTAACCGCACTCATCTCCTCTTCATTCAAACGTTTGAGTTTAGCTAGATCACGCTCACTCAAAATATCAACCACACTAGCGGCAGCAAAAGCTTCCAGACACGCTTTTATCTGAAAATATTCATAAAGATCTTCCAGTGAAAATTCACTGACTATCGTTCCTCGGCGCGGGATAATCGAGACAAAACCCTCACTCTCCAACATCCGTATCGCCTCGCGAATCGGGGTCCGGCTGATATGTAACTCTTCGGCCAATTTAGCCTCGGAAATCTTCTCTCC
>JAOZKP010000001.1:21931-39940 GCA_029935295.1 bacterium
ACGATATCGGCATGCTCTCGCAATATATCTTCGACATGCACTAAAGATGCAACATAGAAACGAAAACGCAGAAACTGACGTACCAAACCACCAACAACCTGTTTTATCTTACGATTATCGCAAACTTCTAAAATCAACTCATGAAAAGCATTATGCGCCCGGGTCATACCGGAAACATCCTGGCGCTCGGCACAGAGCTTAATCTCTTTATTAAACTGCTCTAAACGAAGAATATCTTTCTCGGTCATCCGGGCAACGGCCTGGCGCGCCGCGTAGCCTTCCAAAATACCTTTGATTTCGTAAAAATCCCGAATATCTTTTTCTTCAATTGAGGAAACCACTGCTCCCTTACGCGGCATGATCGTTAGAAAACCCTCCGACTCCAACTGCCGGAAAGCCTCTCGAATCGGGGTGCGGCTGATACCGAAACGTTCAGCGACCTCAAGTTCGGTGATCCGCTCACCCGGTCTTATTTTCTGCCGGATAATTGCCTCTCTTAAAACCTCAACAATTTTTTCACGCAAGGTTTTGTGTTCAGAGATGACTGAGGAGATATTTTTCATAAAAAACCAAAAAACTTATGGATAAAATCTTAATTTTATGGGATAGATTGAACTTGGTTGTTCATGCTTATGAGTTAATCAATCCCCTACTTAAAAAATAACCCTATAGATATACAGTATACAATAAAAAAGTCAAGGGATTTATGCCATATCTAGTCACTCAATTATTTGGTAAAGATCTGCGGGCTGCATCTGATTCCAGCGCTGCAGTTGACCATTACCACTCCAGTCTGGCTACACCCGTAACCTGCGGCCAGGCTCTGGCCCGCCTGGATCCGATGCCGCAGGAAACCGATTCAGCTGCCGACCAAATCCTAAACCGGGATGATTTTATCATTTCTGAACCGGCCGACATCATTTCAGCTACGGTTGAGCTTTCAGAAAAAAGTAATGAGCTATTAGTCATCAGCTGTAAAGATGGTTTTCCCGCCCTGCTTAATAAAAAAATTACAGTTAACGACCGCCTTGTCATCGACGGTGATATAAATTTTCATACCGGCAACATAGACTGCCCCGGCGATTTACTGGTAAACGGTTCGATAATGGCCGGTTTTAAGGTAAAAGCAGATAACTTAACGGTTAACGGTAGTATCGAAAATGCTGAAGTTATCTGTCATGGAGACCTTGTATGCAGCGGTGGAATTGTCGCCTGCAACGATTTTCCATTAATTTGTGACGGCAGTCTTTGGGTTAAATATATTGAAAATTCAAGCCTTGAGATAAATAAAGATCTCTTTATCTCAGGCTCCTCTCTCCATAATTCGATTAAAGTTGCTGGCAGCATTGTTCTCTGCCATGATTCAGCCATTCTCGTCGGCGGTAAGTGTGAAGCCGGACACTCACTTTACAGCGGTGTCATTGGGGCTAAATGGGCCACGCCGACTGAAATCATTATTGGTTGTGACCCCTTTCTTACGCAAAAACTCAAAAATCATTGCCAAAATATAGAAAAAATTGTTACAGAGCTTGATGAACTCAGGAGCCGGATTGATCAGATAAATACTTATCTGCAGCACGAAGAAGGTAAAACCACCAGCAAAGAGGCCCACAAGCTTCAGGAAGAGCGTGAACTCCTTGAGAGTAAATCCAGTTTTATCACGCAGAAACAAAATACTGCCCTTAAAAAACGTGAACAACTGGAACAGCAGATTGATGAATTTAAAAAATCCAATTTAAATGCCAGTCTCTATATCGCAAATCAGCTTTTCAGCGGCGTCAATTTGACAATTAAAGACGCAACTGCCCGAATTGATGAGGAAGCTTCCGGAGTTACGATTTTAAGTGAAATTGATAAAGAAATTGTGAGTACAAGTCGGGTAAAAGAATATTCTACACAATAAACCCAGAATTTCACAAATGCCTTTTAATCTATAGAATAGTTAAGGATTTAATTTACAACTATGGATATCGCAACCATACTCGGAATTGTTTCTGGTTTTGGCCTCGTCGTCGGGGCTATTTTGATGGGAAGTGGTCTCGGAGCTTTTATTGATCCGCCATCCCTGCTGGTCGTCGGCGGCGGTTCGGTTGCCGCCATGCTAATCGCTTTCCCTTTAAGCACAGTTATCGGTTCAATAAAAATTGCCTTAAAAGCTTTTTTCAGTCCCAAACAATCTCCGGATGCAGTCATAGAAAGAATTGTTGATTTAGCCGTTAAAGCCCGGAAAGAGAGTATCATTGCTCTGGAGAAAGAGGAAATTGATGATCCATTTCTCGCCAAAGGTGTGCGCCTGGTCGTCGACGGCACGGCCCCCAATCTGGTAAGCTCGATCCTGCGCACTGAAATCGGCTTTATGAAACAACGGCATATCGGCGGCCAGTCGGTTTTTAAGTTTCTCGGAGCAATGGCCCCGGCTTATGGGATGATCGGTACGCTGATTGGTCTGGTGCAGATGCTGCAGAGCCTTGATGATCCCAGCTCCATCGGCCCGGCCATGGCAGTCGCCCTGTTAACTACCTTTTACGGGGCTCTGCTGGCAAATATCATTGCTCTCCCGATTGCGGAAAAGCTGGGCGGTAAATCGGGTGATGAAGTATTGATGATGGAGGTTACAATTCAAGGAGTTCTTGCTATCCTCGAAGGTGATAACCCGATAATTGTCCGCAGTAAACTTGAGGCTTTTCTTTCACCGAGTCAGCGTAAACCCGCTGATGATGAGTAAGAGATAGATAAAAATGGCTGAAGAACAACAACAAGAATGCGATTGCCCCCCATGTGAGGAGGGAGCACCGGCATGGATGGCAACATTTGCCGACCTGGCCACCCTGCTGATGACCTTTTTTGTCCTCCTGCTCTCTTTTGCCAACATGGATGTTGTCAAATTCAGACAAATGGCGGGCTCAGTAAAGGATGCTTTCGGAACCCAGGTTGAAAGTCCAGGCACATTTGAGGAAAAATCTGATACGGCGGTCACGATTCAGCTCTCGGAAGAGGAGAATCGTACCATCGATATGATGCAGATGGGAGAACAAATTCGCAAAACCGTGGAAGAGCAGGGTTTAGAAGGAAAAACTGATATAAAAGTTGATGACAGTGGTGTTATCTTGACTGTTGATGGTACTTTTATGTTTGATGGCGGATCGGCAAAATTAAAACCTGAATTTGAAAAGTTTCTCGCTGAAATTGCCAAGATAATTGAAGAAAACGACTACCCTTTAGCGATTGAAGGACACTCCGATAATATCCCGATAAAATCAGCTATCTATCCCTCCAACTGGGAACTCTCATCATCCCGGGCAACCGCAGTTCTGCGTTATCTTATCGAAAAATACAAAGTTCCGGCTAACCGTTTAATGGCGGTCGGCTACTCTGACACCCGACCTCTGGCTCCCAATAACTCTCCGGCAAACCGGGCCAAAAATCGCCGGGTTGAGTTTCATTTCAAAAAGGACATTGATAAATAAGCGTTTTATGTGTCTATTTGCGCTTGAAAAGCTGACAGACCCTCTATAAGCTGACAATTTTCCGCGCTGTTTTTCACGGCAAAGCGCACAAAATTGTCACTAAGCCCGACATAATCTCCGCACAGACGAATCAGTATCTTATCCCGAACAAAGATAAAATCCCGTAACTCTTCACAGTTTACACTTCTATCAACCCGAGTCAGAATATAGTTGGCCGATGACGGGTACGGTTTGAGAAACTGCAACTGGCCCAATTTTCGGCTAAGATTATCACGCTCCTCAGCAATAAAAACCAGGGTTTTTTTTATAAATTCAGCATCATTGGTCAAAGCTGTAACTGCGGCATTCAGAGCCAGCGTATTGACACTCCAAGGCTCAAGCCAGCTGGCCAGACGTTGGTTCAGAAAATGGCCACTTAAAAGGTAACCACAACGAATTCCCGCCAGAGCATAAATTTTGGTCAGTGAACGTAGAACTATAAGATTGTCAAATTCTTCCACCCGGTTTGCAAATGATGCCTCTACACTTACAAAATCAATAAACGCCTCATCCAGAATACAGATTATTCCCGCTTTTTTAAATGCCGATAAAATCTCCTCCAACTCCATAATTGACCACAAAGATCCGGTCGGATTATTAGGATTACATATAAAAACCAGGTCTGGCTGTTTCTCTAGGGTTGCTGCGATTATCTCATCTAAAGATATATTTTTTTCAGGATCAAAACAGTTAAGGTTTACGACCTCACTTTGCGCCTGTTTTAAAGCGCGTTCATATTCAGTAAATGTCGGTGACCAGATTAGAGACTTTTTTGGTTTCAGAACCCGGGTCAAAAGATATATGAGCGCACTTGAACCGTTACCGACTATAACATTTTCTATATCTAATTTATGCCGTTTAGCCACACATAATCGCAGGCTTTCCGCATCAATTTCCGGGTAGTTGGCCAAATTCTGCAAAGCTTCATGTAATGCTGAATCTACCCCCGGAGGCAATCCCAAAGGATTAATATTTGCCGAAAAATCTATTATATTATCAATATCAACGCCGTATTTTACAGCCAGACGGAACACTTCCCCGCCATGTACAGCCATAACTTTATTATTACTTACTTTCACTTAATTTTTATCCTTGATTTTCAGCTAACTGCGATTACTATCATCACTAAAATAGCTGAACTTAAATAAAGATTATTAATAGCTCTTAAAATATACTCACCCGCAACCTGATTTAACGGGTCACCAATAAGTGGTTTTTTTACAAGCTCGCCATGATAATAGTTATCACCGCCTAAACGCAAACCTAAAATCCCGGCCATCGCCGCTTCCGGATAACCGGCGTTCGGACTGGCATGTGCGCGATGATCTCTTTTTAATATCTGCCACCCCATACGCCAATCCAACCCTTGAATACAGGCGGCCGCAATAATTAAAAATGCACTTATACGAGCTGGAATAAAATTGGCTATATCATCAAGGTAAGCAGCACTGCGACCAAAATAGAGATAGTGACGTTTTTTATATCCCAGCATCGAATCTAAAGTATTTATTGCTTTATAAGCCCAGGCCAGCGGTAAACCGCCAAGACAGAAATAAAAAAGCGGCGCAACTACCCCGTCGCTGAAGTTTTCGGCCACCGTTTCAATCACCGCCCGATATATATCATCTTCATCAAGCTGATTAGTCTCACGGCCAACAATTCTTGCTAAAGCCACCCGAGCTTCAATTAAACCTTCATTCTGCATAGTTACAAGTACATTTCTGGCCTCGTGCGCCAGGCCGCCGCAGGCGATAGCTGCATAAACCAGATAGAAAAAAAGAGGATAATAGATATATACGCCTAAAAGTAAACTTATAGAAAGTAATATCTTGATTACATAATAACTGCCTAAAACTACGATAATTGTTAAAAATAGACCAGTTATAAACTCTTTTCTGGAATTCTCCTTATCCGGATATAAAATATCTTCCAATCTTTCTATTACATAACCAATCCCGATAACCGGATGAAAGCTTCCGAAAATGACATCGCCGAACTTAAAATCGGTCATTACTGCCAGTAAAAATATTAAATTAATTACAAAATTATCCATATATCCAACTCAAATACTGAAAATTTTAAAATAAAGGCGGCCTCTTAAAAAACGGCTCTCTACAGGAAAACTTTACAGTTGTCAAAAGTAGTCATTCCTGCTATTATTAAGAGTTTCCGAATATACCCTAATTTATCATTTTAACATATTGATATTACAGGTATATTTTAATTTTTTCTAGATTTACAGTAAATAACGGGAAAGTTAAATTATGGATGATAAGAAGTTCTGGTCACAAATTCTTGAATCTATCCAGAACGAGGTCGGAAATCGCGATTTTAACTCTTTTTTCAAGGATATTGAACTACGTGAAATTACCGATAACTCTATATCTATTGTATTTCCAAATCGCTTTATTAAAGATTGGATCAATGATAACCATCCAAAAATATTCTCTAAAATTGCCAATTCCATAAATGATTCTAAATTTTCTCTCAAGACTTCAATCAGCAAAAAACAAAAACCAACTATTAAGCCAACTATTTCCCAACCGGAAACGGTGCATAAATTAAGTTCACCTTATGAGAATCTAAAACCTGAATTTACGTTCGATAACTTTATTGTCGGGCCACCCAACCAATTCTGTCATGCTGCCTCGCAAGCTGTTGCCAAGAAACCTGGAATCAGTTACAACCCGCTTTTCATATATAGTATTCCGGGGCTCGGTAAAACCCATCTTTTGAATGCTATCGGCAACCACGCAAAACAGCTGAACCCCAAGCTTAAAATCTGTTATGTAACTTCCGAGGACTTTACTAATGAAATGGTCGATGCCATCAGTGACAGCAAGATGTCTGAATTTCGTAATAAATATCGGCAGATAGATATTTTATTAATTGATGACATTCACTTTATTGCCGGCAAAGAGAGAACTGAAGAGGAATTTTTTCATACCTTTAACACCCTGGAAAAAAATGAAAAACAGATAGTTATGACCAGTGATTGTTTCCCCAACGATATTGCCAAGCTTGAAGATCGCTTACGTTCCCGCTTTCAAATGGGACTTATCGCTGATATTCAGCCGCCTGACAAAGAGACTCTGGTTGCTATTTTAATAAATAAAGCCAAACATGAAAATATTCCTTTGCAAAAAGATGTGGCTTTTTTTCTTGCTGAACATTTAGCAAATCTTGATATTCGCCGTATTATCGGAATTTTAAAACGGGTCGCTATGTATGCTTCAATGAAAGATCATGATGCAATTGACGTCCCTTTTGCTAAAAAAACTCTGGAAGATTTCAATATTCTATCATGGGATGAAGTCAGCATCACTGTGGAAGAGGTCATTAAAACAGTAGCCGATCACTTCAAATTAACAACCAAAGATATGTTGTCGCGCAAAAAAACCAAGAAAATTGTTTTTCCGCGACAAATTGCCATGTATCTGTCGCGTTCCATTACAGAAGAGTCATATCCCGGAATCGGCAGCAAGTTTGGCGGTAAAGATCATGCAACTGTTATGTATGCCGTCAGTAAAATCGAAAAAGATATAGCTCTGGATAAAAGAGTAGCCGCTACGATTGATACCCTGAAGGAGAGAATAACCTCTCCTTAAAAGAGCATACAAACACTGGTTTTACGAATACCATATTTCTTGTTGATAAGTTGTTAGTTCCACAAAATAGATTGTAAAAAAATTGTTAATAAATAGCTTTTATTATAGTTAAATTTAACAGTTTAAATCTATCAACAATTTTAGATTTGGTGGGGTTAAATTTTCAACAATTTTATCAACTGAAAAAACGTAATCTACAAAAGAACTTAAATAACTTTTACACAACTTAACAGGCTCTACTATTACTATTAATTATTTAATTTTAAAAAATATTATAGTTTAAAAATAGGAAAAAATTTATACCCCCCCATTTAAAAATATATTTGCATAACTAAAGGGGAATAACACCATCATTTTTAGAATATGAAAAGGGGTAGTTATGAAAATAATTACAAATCGTCATCAGCTGAGTAATTGTTTAGCAAAGATTCAGTCTATTCTTGAAAAATCATCATCACTTAATAATTCAGAAAATATTCTTATTAAAGCTGTAGATAATCAATTACAGATAATTGCTTTTGATCAAAACTGCAGTGCCAAAGGAACGATAAGTGCTGAAATATTAACCGAAGGTACTATTTCTCTAAATGGAAAAAGTATTTATGATATTGTCAGAAGTTTAAATGACGAAAAAATTTCTATTTTACAGGACACTAATACCAGTCTTACAACTATAACTGACAGTAAAAGTTCATTTAATATACTGAGTGCAGATATAGATGAATTTCCGGAAATAAGCTTTTCTCTGCCGGATCAATGTTTAAATATTGAAAGTGATCTATTGATTCAGCTTATAGATTTGACAGTCTTTTCAATCGCCAAAATATCTGATCCCAGATACAATCTACAAGGGGTTTTTTTAGAGATAGAACCGGTTAATGGTCTGCCTGATGATAATACATTTACATCAGAAAAAGAGATATCTTCAGGCTCACACCTTTTTTCTTTGATCGCCACTAACGGACATCGGGTTTCAGTTGCCCGGACGGATCAAATATCAGGTTCAATAAATATTGGATCAAAGAAAATATTTTCCCGGAAAAGTCTGCAGGAGATAAAGAGTGTTTTTACTGTAAATGAGACTTTAAATTTAGGTTTTGAAAAGAGTGAAGTGGTTATCTGGAGTTCTGGTTTTATAATATCATTGCGCATGCTGCAGGGTGATTTCCCTGATTACCGAAAGATGATTCCTGGTAGTTTCATTCATCATATAGAACTTGAAAAAACACCCCTTTTAAATACCTTAAGACAGATGAATCTTCTGGCTGAAGATAACTATAAGGGAATTATTATGGATTTTACTGCATCCGGACTTGAGATATCTATCGATAACCCGGAGAGAGGTCATGGCAATACTGAACTGTTAGTGGATTATCAGGGAGAACCTTTTCAAATAGTTTTTAATATTAAATATCTTCTTGATTTTCTTCAGGCTTTGCCAGATGAAAAAATAGTGTTGGAAATAAATAACAAAAATCAACCTTGTCTTTTTAAGGGTTTAGAAAATGAGCACTATATGTGCGGGATAATGCCGATTAGTTAGAAAAAATTCAGATAGAGGTTTTTTTCTTCAGTCTGATTAAAAAGGAAAATGGATTATGACAAGTGATTATGGTGTAGATAAAATTAAGGTATTAGAAGGTCTGGAAGCGGTACGCAAGCGGCCTGCCATGTATATCGGCAGTACTGATGTGGCCGGTCTGCATCATCTGGTTTATGAATTGGTTGATAACAGTATTGATGAAGCTCTGGCAGGATATTGTGACCGGGTGAAAGTAGTTATCGGACTTGGTGATTCAATAATGGTTGAGGACAACGGGCGCGGAATTCCGGTAGATATTCACAAAGAAAGCGGTATTTCCGGAGTTGAACTGGTTTTAACTAAACTTCATGCCGGCGGTAAGTTTGAGAATTCAGCTTACAAAGTTTCTGGTGGGTTGCATGGAGTTGGTCTTTCAGTGGTAAATGCTTTAACCAGCTCATTGGAAGTTGAAATTAAGCGTCAGGGAAAAATCTATGTTCAGAATTTTGAGCGTGGTGAAAGATGCAGTGATTTAAACGTAATTGGAAATACGAGCAACACCGGCACCCGAGTCTGGTGTCAGCCGGATACCGAGATTTTTGAAAATACAGTTTTAAGTTTTGATACGATCAGCAGTCGTTTGCGGGAATTGGCTTTCTTAAATTCAGGCATTCGGATTGTGGTCGAGGATGAGCGGGAAGAGGGCCGGGTAAAAGAGTTTTTTTATGAGGGGGGAATTGTCTCATTTGTTGAATATTTAAATGCCAATAAATCTCCTATAAACCAGGAACCTATTTATATTGAGGGTGAACGCAGCGGTATCAGTATTGAGATCGCTATTCAGTATAACAGCGCTTATAAGGAGCAGATTTTTACATTTGCCAATAATATTAACACCCAAGAAGGCGGCAGTCATCTGATCGGATTTAAGGCCGCTTTAACCCGGACTGTAAACAGCTATATCAACCAGAATAACCTGCTCAAAGGCAATAATAAAGTTAATCTTACCGGAGAAGATATCCGCGAAGGTATGGTGGCGGTTGTCAGCGTAAAAATCCCCGATCCCCAGTTTGAAGGGCAGACCAAAACCAAACTTGGAAACAGTGAAGTTAAAGGTTTGGTAGAATCCCTGGTAAATGAAAAACTATCGCAGTTTTTAGAAGAAAATCCGAATATTTCCATGGTTATAGTTGAAAAGATAGTTGAGGCGGCCAAGGCGCGGGAAGCGGCACGTAAAGCCCGGGATCTGACCCGGCGCAAAGGCTATCTTGAAGGTTCAATGCTGCCCGGAAAGCTGGCTGATTGTCAGGAGAAAGATCCGGCAAAATCTGAAATATTTATTGTCGAGGGAGATTCTGCCGGCGGTTCCGCAAAACAGGGCCGTGATCGCAAAAATCAGGCGATTTTACCATTAAAAGGTAAGATTTTAAATATTGAAAAAGCGCGTTTTGACAAGATGCTCGGCAGTGAAGAGATTAAAATTCTGATTACCGCGTTAGGTACCGGAATCGGGCATGAGGAATTTAAGCTGGAAAAATTGCGTTACAGTAAAGTAATAATTATGACCGATGCTGATATTGATGGATCACATATCAGAACTCTGCTTTTAACATTTTTCTATCGTCAGATGGAAGAGTTGGTTAAACGGGGTCATCTCTATATTGCCCAACCGCCGCTCTACCGCGTAAGCCGGGGTAAAATGCATGAATACTTAAGTACCGAACGGGAGCTGAGCGAATTTATAATCCGCCACAGCAGCGGTGGTATGGAGGTTGTGGCTGAAGATAAAAATATTTCATTAAAGGATGAGCGGCTGGTTGAAGCCCTGCTGCAGTTGATATCATACAAAGACCACATTGATCGTTTGCAAGGTAAAGGTTACCCATCTACTTTGTTAAAAACTTTAATAAAAGCCGATTTTAAAGAACGTAATGATCTTGTAAATGATGAAAAATGGGAAATTTTAAAACAGGCGCTGCCGAACTGCGGCCTGGAATTTATTGAATTTCAGGATGATAATGAAAGTAACATAAAACGAATGATTATTGCGGATTCCAATCAGATTCCGTTGGCGGTTGATTACAAACTTATTCGCAACGGTGACTATCAGTCCCTGATTAAATTGAGTCAAGACTTGCAGGATTTGGAGAACCCGCCATTTTCGTTTATTTTTAAAGATGAAAAAGAGCAAATTAAAAGTAAAGAAAAATTGCTTTTAAAAGTGCTTGAAAAAGGCAAAGAGGGGATAAATATTCAGCGCTATAAAGGTCTCGGTGAAATGAACCCGGAACAGCTCTGGGAAACGACTATGGATCCAGAAAAGCGCAAACTCCTCCAGGTTATAGTCGAAGATGATGTTGAAGCTGATGATATTTTTACCGTTTTAATGGGGGATAATATAGTTTCCCGGCGCAAGTTCATTGAAGAGAATGCCCTTAAAGTGGCCAATTTGGACGTTTAAATTGCTTCCCCTATTGACAAGCTTGTGATTTGGTGATAAAAGGCCGCGCTCACAAGTAATATCTTTGGGAGATCGTCCAACGGCAAGACTACGGACTCTGACTCCGTCAATCCAGGTTCGAATCCTGGTCTCCCAGCCAGTTTTCGTCAAATACACAAGGCAAGGTCCCATCGTCTAGTGGCCTAGGATATCGCCCTCTCACGGCGGAGACACGGGTTCGACTCCCGTTGGGACTACCATTTTGCACATAGGTCAGAGGTAAAGCTGCATTTTTAGGCACCAGTCAAAATAACTGAATTTTTATTTAATCTAAATACGGGAAATACTCCCGCAATCATAAGGGGCTTTTTTAGCCCGCAAATAAGTGCTCTTATCAGGACATTTTCTTGTTTTTTCAAACCGAAAATAACCTGTAAGGCACTAAAATATAGAGAGATGGTAAGAATATCATGAAAAGAACATTTCAGCCCAGTAATCTAAAGATGAAGAGAAAACATGGATTTCGTGCCCGCAGTAGCAGTGCTGCCGGTCGTTTGATTTTGAAAAGACGCAGACAAAGAGGAAGAAAGCGTTTGTCAGCATAGTAAGGCAGTAGAGGAACTGTCAATGGCTCCGCACAATTTCCCCAAAGCTGAGAGAATAAGAGAGCGTCAGGAATTCACAGAGATTTTTAATCACGCCCGGAAGACACACTCATCTCATCTTATACTTTTTCGACGGAGCAACAGCAGGCAGAGCGCGAGAGTGGGTATCACAGCCAGCCGCAAGGTTGGTATTGCAGTTGTCAGGAATCGGATAAAGCGCTTAATCAGAGAGTACTACAGACATCATAAAGCTGATTTTATTTCCGGGTTTGATTATTCACTGGTTGTAAAAAAAAGTTTTAGCAGGTTGTCAAGAAGTGCCGCAGAGGATGAACTTAAAGCTATTTTAGCTAAGAGTTTACGCTCTAAATCATCCATAGTGGCTTAAATAGTCGATGTTAAAAAAAATCTGCATTAGTATTATTAAATTATACCAGTATTTTTTAGCTCCCTACTTCGGCAGCTCTTGTCGTTTTACCCCATCCTGTTCACAGTATACGCTTGATGCCCTGGAAAAGTACGGCTTATGTAAAGGTCTATGTAAGGGAGGCTGGCGGATTATGCGCTGTAATCCTCTCTTTTCCGGAGGTCACGATCCGGCTTGATTTTTATAGAATAAATTCGTACTCTCCAACCCTTTTCTCCGCCTATTCTACCTCTTTTTTTATGAAGTACTTTACTATCTTAAGTGATTAATTCCGGGATCTAAAATCCCGCCAAATTTTCCGAATTATACCGGAACAGTTTAAATTGAAGGATTTTTTCTGATGGAAAAACGCACAATTCTGGCAATTGCCTTGTCGCTGGCTGTTCTCCTCGGTTTTCAATATTTTTTTCCGACAGCACCCCAGAAACCAATTGCTGAGAAGCAGCAGGTTACCGCAAATTTAACCGAAAAACAGGTTTCTACAAATGTGAATGAAGCTGTACCGGCGCAAACGAATTCAGTTGCTGCAACCCCGGCGCCGGTAGTTCCGGCCGCACCTAAAGTCCATGGTGAAATTGTCAAGATCAACAATACCCTTTACCATGCCGAGATTGATACTTTGGGAGGTCAGTTAAAAGCTTTCTCCTTAAAAGAATATCGTACAGATATTGCTCAAGACAGCTCGGACCTTAACTTGGTAACTCAAGCTGCCGAAGGCTCCTACCCGCTTTCGGGGTCAGTCAGTATCAAAGGAGTTTGGTATAACGATAAAAATTTACTTTTTAAGGTTGAATCGGCTGATACTGATACAATCGATGTCACAGCGGCTGGAAAAAGTCTGCAGCTGAAAGCGGTTCTTCCTTCCGGTGATACACTGACTAAAGAATTTATTTTTCAGCCTGAGAGCTACCTGCTGGAAGTAAACTATGAATGTGTCGATGAAAATGGTGCCTCCCAGAAAATTGACTCCGTACGGCTTAACTGGGCCCAGGCCGTGCCGCTCGAAAAGAAGAAAGAATACGTTTATAGTGGTGTACTCGGTTATGTAGGTGAAAAGCTTTACAAACCTTCAAAAAAAGAGAAAAAATTAAGTCGTCAGGAGTTAATGGGGCCAATTCCCTGGTTGGGTTTTACAACTAAATATTTTATCGGTGTGATCATTGTTCCAGATGAAGCCTCGATGGCCCGGACCACCGGTATAATTGAACGTCCGGATGCGAACCATTTTCTGACCGGGCTGCAGGTCAATCAGGCGAGCCGGGTCAGAGTATATATCGGCCCTAAAAAAGGAATTATACTGCAGAAGATCGGGGTTCACTTAGAGGATGCCATTGAATATGGCTGGTTTGGAGTGATCGCCCGACCTTTGGTTAAAATGCTTCACTTTTTCAATATTTATGTTCATAACTACGGGATTGCAATTATTATCCTGACGATCCTGATCAAGCTGGTGTTCTACCCGCTTTCGCAAAAAAGCTATAAATCAATGGGCAAAATGAAAGAGGTTCAGCCCAAACTTGCTAAAATTAAAGAGAAATATAAGGATGATAAAGCCCGTCTCAACAAAGAGATGATGGATCTTTATAAGACAAAAAAGGTTAATCCATTTGGCGGCTGTCTGCCGATGGTGGTGCAGATCCCGGTATTTTTTGCTCTTTATCGCGCCTTAATGGTTGCGATAGAGTTGCGCCATGCCCCTTTCTTCGGCTGGATTCTTGATCTTTCCGCCAAAGATCCCTATTACGTAACGCCTCTGATAATGGGGGCGACAATGTTTCTGCAGCAAAAAATGACCCCCTCTACCGGAGATGCCATGCAGGCCAAAATGATGCTCTTTATGCCCATCATCTTTACCTTCATGTTCCTTAACTTCCCTGCGGGTCTGGTACTCTACTGGTTGGTCAACAATCTGTTGTCTATCGGACAGCAATATATGGTGATGCGTCAGGTATCGACATCATAAACAGTTATATGAGGTAAAAGAGAATGTCTACAGAGTTGGAATTTGCCGGAAAAGATGTCAGTGAAGCGGTAGAAAAAGCCTGCTTTGCCCATCAGGTTGACGAAGCTGAACTTGATTATGAGGTTGTGCGCCGGGAAAGTAAAAAGCTTTTCGGGATATTAGGGGGCAAAAATGCCTTAATTCGGGTGCGTAAAACTGAAGTTGGCGGGAAAGAGCTGGTTCAGGATCTGATTAAATCGACGTTTGGCGATGAACTAGGGGCCGAAAAATCAAAAAAAAGCGACAGCTCTAAGCCCAATTCTGCTGGCCGTCGGCCGCAGAGAGAAAAAGACAATGCGGACACCGAAAAGAGTAATGTCGAACGGATTATTCCGGAATTTGACGGTCCTCACATCAGTGCCTCGTTAAAGCATGTTCTCGAATTAATAGAGGTTGCCAACAGCAGCATCGATTTTACCGTCGAGGGCAGCGAATTACATCTCAATATCAAAGCTGACGACTTAGATCTTTTGATCAATAAACGGGGCGCGGTTTTAGATGCCCTGCAGTTTCTGATTAATAAAATGCATGGCCAGAAAGGCGGCCGGATCTTTATTGACTGCGACGGTTTCAGATCACGCCATGAAGAGGATATTTCGGGTTTGGCTCTGCGTCTGGGCGAGAAAGCCAAACGTCTGCGCAAGCCGGTGACGATTAACTCCTTAAACGCGCACGATCGTCGTTTAGTGCATATGGCCCTGCAGGATGATCAGGAGTTGCGATCCCGGAGCAAGGGCGATGGCGAATTTAAAAAAGTTGTGATCTATCCCAATAATGCCCAGCGCCGGCGCTCACGGCCTAAGCCGGAGACCGCCGAAGCGGTTTAATAATATTTGAATCGCAGATGAACCTACAATATAAAGACCTGCTTTTCTCCGGTTGTACCGGAGAAAGGTAAGGTATTTTCCTAAGCCACGCAAGGTGCGAATAGAAAATTATTTTCGTACTCTGGGTGGCTTTGTGATTTTAAAAGAGATTTCAAAATTAATGGAAGAAAATATTACCATAGCGGCAATTTCAACCCCTCCCGGAGCCGGCGGGATTGCCATAATTCGCTTAAGTGGTGCGGCCGCCCATACTATTGTACGCCAGGTTTTTCGCAGCTTGCCGGTAGAACCCGTTTTTTTTCATCTCTACCTGGGATATATTTTCGCTCCAGAAAACAGGCAGGATATTGATCAGGTCTTACTTGCCTTGATGCCGGCCGGGCGCTCCTATACCGGCGAAAAGATGGCCGAGATTCATTGTCACGGCGGTCTCTATAACAGCAAAAAAATCCTTTCCCTGCTTTTTAATCTCGGGGCCGAAGCTGCATCTCCCGGTGAATTTACTAAACGAGCCTATCTTAATGGCCGGCTTGACTTAACTCAGGCCGAGGCCGTAGCGGCATTAATTAATGCCGAAAGTGAGGCCGGCTTAGTTGCGGCCACAGCCCAGCTTGCCGGCGGCCTCGCTGATTTTGTGAATGCGATGCTGCTTAAGATTAACCAGATGTTAGCTGCAGTTGAGGTGGAGATTGATCTTTTAGCCGAAGAGGGTCTTAACTACAGTCAGTCAGATCTGCTTATACCGCTGCAAAAACTTGAAGATAATTGCCGGAATCTGCTTAACTCGTATAACCGCGGCCGTATTTCTCAAAGTGGTATCAAAGTAGTCTTGGCCGGGCGTCCGAATGTTGGTAAATCGAGTATTATGAATGCTCTTTTAGCTGAAGATCGGGCTTTAGTCAGCGCGGTTTCCGGAACCACCCGGGATGTGGTCAGTGCAAGTCTGGAGATTGACGGAGTCAAGGTTGAGCTTTCAGATACCGCCGGGCTTGATGACAAACTGGTTGGCGACTGTCCGCAGGCTGAACTTGAGGCTCTCGGCCGGGCCCGCACGGAGCAGTGGCTGGCCCAGGCCGCCCTGATTTTGCTGGTACTGGATCAGAGCCATGAATTAACTGATTTTGAGGTGGAACTATATCAGAAAATCAGTCAAAAACCGCACCTCATTTTGCTTAATAAACAGGATCGCAAACCCCGATTCACTCTTACTGAATTACGCCGGCGTTTTTCGTATGAGGGACCGGTTTTAGGGTGTATCGGGGCTAAAGATAATATTAAAATTGATAATGTCGTTACCGGTATCACTGATTTTATCAAGTCACAAACCGTAACCGGGGGCGGTGCAACAGCGGTTATGATCTCCCAGCAGCGGCACTACGACCTTTTAAAATCTGTCGGCAGCGGTCTGCATCGGGCATTAGAGCTGGTTGAAAGCGGGGCTCCGCCACTGGATATGTTGGCTGAAGAGTTACATCAGATTCGTTTTTCCCTGCTTGAAATTACCGGGGCCGAAGCGCGTGATGTCGAAGGTCTCTTAGATCTGGTATTTTCCCAGTTTTGTGTTGGTAAATAAGCATTTATGTATATTGACGATCTTATAAAGGGTGCCGATTTACTCGGATTTGCGCTTTCTGAAAAGCAGATTGCACAGTTTAAGCTCTATCTCGAAGAGTTGCGGCGTTGGAATAAAACCTACAGCTTAACCACGATCTCTGATCCTTTAGCAATCGTCCACAAACATTTTCTTGATTCACTAAATTACGCAACCGCATTGATTCCAGAAGGTGAAGTTCTTGATCTGGGTACGGGGCCCGGTTTTCCGGGTTTGCCGCTGGCGATTGTGTGCCCGCAGAGCAAATTTGTTCTGGTTGACGGCCGCCGGAAAAAGACCCTGTTTCTTGATTTTATGCAGCAAAAACTGGGTTTGACAAATGTCGAAATCATCCATTTGCATTTAAGTTCGGGAAATGCTAGAGAAGTGTTCAGGCAGCGTTTTACCGCAATCGTGACCCGGGCGGTTAAAGTCTTGCGTGAGGTCGTACCGGTGGCTGATTGCCTGCTGGCTGACCGGGGAGTGTTGGTTTTCAGTGATGCCCATCCGGATAAGCAGACAATCGAATCAGAACTTGAAAAATGGCCGGAACTTAACCTGGAAAGGCTCGAAAAAAACATCTTACCGGGCCGGGCAACGGATATATATCTAGGTACAATCAGAAAAACTCAATCTACCCTGAAATTTAAGAGCAATAATGAAACCTGCTAAAATAGTCACGATTGCAAATCAGAAAGGCGGAGTTGGTAAAACCACGACTGCGGTCAATCTGGCGGCGTCACTGGCGATTGCAGAGCTGAAAACCCTGCTGATCGACCTTGACCCGCAGGCCAATGCCACAAGTGGAGTCGGCGGTGAAGCCGCTGCCGGTAGAGATGTTTATCACTGGCTGCTGGATGAGTGTGCAGCCAATGCGGCCATGTTGCCTACCAGTCTTGATTTTCTTTCCCTGCTGCCGGCAACTCAGGATCTTATCGGGGCTGAAGTTGAACTCTTAGCTTGTGATGAGCGTGAATTCTATCTTAAAAAACAGCTTGCACCTCTGCTTAAAGAATTCAGTTATATAATTATTGACTGTTCCCCCTCTTTAGGGCTTTTAACCATCAATGCCCTGACCGCAGCTACCTCAATTCTGATTCCCCTGCAGAGCGAATATTATGCGCTCGAAGGTATGGGGCAACTCCTTAATACGATCGAACGGGTCAAAAATGGTCTCAATCCACAACTTGCTTTAGAAGGTATTTTGTTGACCATGGTTGACAGCCGCACAACTCTGGCCCAGCAGGTTGAACAGGAAGCTCGGGATCACTTTGCCGAGCTTGTCTATGAAACTGTTATTCCCCGTAACGTCCGTTTAAGTGAATCACCGAGCCACGGCCGCCCGATTGCACTCTATGATGTTACTTCCAAAGGGGCCCAGGCCTATTTTCGGCTGGCGGAAGAATTTATCGCCCGACAATAGCTTAAAAAGAGGTTTTTTATGGATATTCCAGCAAAAAAAGGGACTGTATTGAAACGCG
>JAOZKP010000633.1 GCA_029935295.1 bacterium
AACCTGTTCGTAGCTGCCGGTATATTTTTGTTCGCGGTTTTTGCCCATCAGTCCCAGCACTTCCTCAAAACCCAGGCTTGTCCCTTCTTTCTGGTCAATATCAAACCTTTCCACAATGAGAAAACGCCGGTTTCGGGAGAGCTGTACGTCGGGCGTGGAAATCCCGGCCCTTTCCTTTTCCAAAGAAGATCTTTGAGACAATATCTTCCAAGGGTCTGACCCATATCCCCGCATGTATCTCGTAAGCTTCATCAACCGGGGCAATTATGCTGGCAGTCTCAGGTTGGATGGAATTTGCCAACTCATAAAACCCCCGGGAAGGTTTGGGGGCTTTTGAAAGTTTGCATTCGAATAGATGGAAGTGTCCGCCGCGTTCCAACAGCAGGTCAACTTCAGCCCCATTTGATGTCCTCAAAAAAGAGGGTCGGAAATGTTCATGCCCGGCAATAATATTCTCAATAACAAAACCTTCCCAAGATGCCCCGGCGATCGGGTTGGCCAAAAGAAAGTCATATTCTTCAATATCAAGCAGCGCGTGTAAAATACCTGAATCACGCAAATAAATTTTGGGAGATTTTACTAATCTTTTTTTCAGGTTTGTGGTAGCCGGCTGCAACTGGCGTATCATGTAGGTTTGTTCCAGAATTGCCAGATATTTTTTTAAGGTTGGCGTGGAAATATCCGCAGCCGCAGCCAATTTGTGGAAATTTACTGTCTGTCCGTGGTAATGAGCCAGCAGCAGCCACAGGCGTTCCATAGTAGGAACTGGAATATGAAATCCCAGATTTGGAATATCACGTTCCATAAAGGTGCGGATAAAATCACGACGCCAGGCAAAACTGTCATAATCATTTCCGGCCAGGGCACTTTCGGGAAATCCACCCCGCAGCCACAAGTCAGGCCATGACAGGTTTGTCGCAACCTCTTTCTGCAAAAAAGGTGTAAGATCAATATAGGCAATCCGCCCAGCCAGTGATTCGGTTGATTGTTTGATTAGATCACGGGAAGCTGATCCCAGAATAAGAAATCTTCCCGGCCGCCGATCCCGATCGATTTCAGAACGGAGTACAGAAAAAAACTCAGGCAGAAGTTGAATTTCATCAAGACAGATTAACTGGTCTCGGTAACGATCAAAAAAAAGTTCAGGCTCATTCAGTTTATTGCGGTCAACCCGATCTTGAAGGTCCAAGTAGATAGCGGAAGTATCAGCAATAATCTTTTTTGCCAACGTAGACTTGCCGCATTGCCGGGGACCAAGAATGGCTACTGCTGGCGAACGTGTTAAAGCTCTATCTACTCTACCTTGTACTACTCTTGGAATATAACCATGCATTTCACAAATTCCTATTCAATATATGCATGGTATATAGCAATAATAACCCTTTAGTGTCAATCTGTATTTGCTTTATTAGAGC
>JAOZKP010000219.1:0-3817 GCA_029935295.1 bacterium
ACCCCGTTGAAGTGAGCGAAGCAGTGGTTGTGACGTTCTCGAGACTCGTAGAAACTCGAAGTCGCTCAAACGTTATTTTGTCAAGGTTAAAGGTGACCTACTCTTCTGCTCTTTTTTACGAGGCCATCACATTTAGATTATTACAAATTTGACAGGTTATCACTCCATCCCTTAAACTTTAATTCATTCACCAATAATTACATCACCTCCTCTGCTTCTGATCAGTATATTTTTATCAAAAACGATTGGAACATCTTTTGGTGTATTATAGCTTCCAGCCTTGATATACATATCCTCACCATTATTAATGTCGGCATTAGCGTCTGACAAGAACTGGAATGGGTGGGTCAGTGTACCGACTTGTGGCTGATTAGTCCATGAGCCATCGACATAAACATAATTATACGGCGTAAATTGAATGCCTTTCGCATTATTAAGATTAGCGCTCCCATTTCGTAAACACAGGATATATTTATTGCCCGTGCCTTTTGAGATGCCAATGGTTTTATCTCGTTGCTTTATAAGTGAGGTATGATCATTTCCAGACCCATACAAAAACTGTATTATTCCGTTTCGGTTGAGCTTGACAGCAAAATTAACCGGTCGATCTGGACTGTCCCATACTGTATATGCCTGCCAGCGGATAGTAAGCCAGGGATCTTCCCAAGCGCAAAAGATATCACCTCCGTTTAAGGTGTGCAAATCGTCCCATAGCGGAGCTATCGCCAGTTTTGTTTTTAATTTATTAACGGAATTTTCATAATCTGTTTGGCCGGGGTCTGAGAGATAAATTATTCCGTTGGTTTCGACATATAGTTTGTTATAATTATTTCCAAAAAATGGGAAAGAAAAGGGGAGATCATAGCTCCAGTATTGATTGTTTGCATTCCAATTCATTTTTCCCTGTCCTGCAACAGGAAAGGGTTCATTTATTTCGGTCTGAGTATAAGCATCCCAAAGTGAGGGGTTGGCATCTGAATTAAACCCAAAAAGTGAAATTTTCCGGCCTAGATCCCATGGATTACTATAGTAGGACTGGTGCTCGCCGGGATTATAATCACACTTGGGAGACGGTTTTGGTACTAAATCCTCTGACTGTTTACTGTCATGAGCCATGGCGTAAAAATGGGCCTCTTCAAAACTGACTGCATTATCTTGGTTTCGATCCGCCTCTGACAAATGAGATAGAGCGTAAGTTAAATGATATGAGTATTCATCATAATCCTCAGATCCCGTTCCTGCGGTACCCATTTTAGAAGATTCCCAGAACCTTGAGGAGGACATCAGAACTCGATTTGGAGCTTCGAGATTATCAATCATTCCTCCGGAAAAACATTGTTCACAAACGCAGACCGTGGCCAATGTCTGTACTTTGTTCACCTCAAGGGCAAAGTTTACATCTGTTATACTTGAGCCCCAAAGTATCAGTTGCGAAGTTGAAAGATTGAAAGAGCATTTGGAAGTATTGTTTCCGTGGTCTGTGGTGAAAATGTACAGTATATCATCACCGTCCAGGTTCCCTTGAAGTATATTGAAAACAGTTGCGATATTTGCTGGGGTTGCGCTGTACTGCGTGTCGGGATCACCATCGCCATCAAGGTCAAGAGATGAATTGGTGCCATCAAATTTGTCAGGAGCATCGTTGGTTCCATCACTTATCAGAACATAAATATGATCATCTGCAAACCCATGCTGTATAAGCGTTTTGTAGAAGAATGAGCAATCATTCCAATATCTTGAATGATTACTTAAACTACTAATACCACCGGAAATGATAACAGCCCAACGGTTTTCAGGAGATGTTGCGTTGGAAAAAGTCCGAGCAGGAAGAGTAACATTGGCCGTTGTCATTCTTGCCATGCTGCTTGACGGTTCAGGAGTTACTTCTGTCAATTGGCGATACGCAGTCATATCTTTTGGAGGAAACAAGGCGCCGCGCATCAAACATTGTCCCCGTTCAGTTACAAAAACGGATATGCAAGGATGTCCCCAGTTTTCATGAGGGTGGCTATCAACAAAAAAAAGCCATCCCGGACCTTCATCAAACGTAAACCTTTCGACCATATTTACAACAGTAACGCTCTTCTTAATCTTTTGCGAAAATACATATATTTTTTGTTTACTGATAGTGTGTCCCAATTTTGTGTGCACTAACCATTTATATGCCTGGTCAGCAGTTGACAGAGTTGGGTCGGCAGTAATACTCGAACCTTGCCTTCGTATTACTGAATGATATAAATCAATATCAAGAGGAGGTTCATCCAGTATCTTCTGATAAAACTGCCCGTTTTCGGTAATCAAAAAGACGTAATGCTGAATTATAGTTCTGCTGTTATCTTTGTAATAAAATCCCCAACCGGGACCAGATCCAACCTTAACCTTTTTTTGACTTGTCTCAACTATGTAATCGCCTTGAGTTGCAACAACCTTACTTAAGATTCCGAGCGGGTGATAATCATTCTTAAAAAACGTAACGATAAGTTTATCATATGCATCACTTAACGATTGAATTTTAAATGGTTTACAGATAAATTCACTGGCAGAGGAATCCATGGCTAAATCATTATCATTCAATGGCTCATCCGCATTTAATTGGGTTATAAATACAAAACACAATAGGAGAGAAATAATTAGAATGCTAAGTTTTTTATAAAATAAGTTATTTTTCATTTGCTCACTTCCAGTTTTTGACTATTTTCTTAAACGTATAGAGGATTATAAAAAGATTAACGTGATTATGTTATGCAAAAAATACTAAAAGGCGGTAATGAATTGATACCTCCGGGGGATGTATAATGTTTATTGCAGCGATACAAATACCAGGACAAAACCTTTGCCGTTTGTCAATGAAGTCATGGCCTTGCCGATAACTGTGCCAGCTGCTCGGTTATGATCCAGAACCTTCATGGCATGGCCTGGGGTCTTAGAAGTTGTCAATAGATCACCTGGTTTAATGGATCCCCGGGAGGCATCAGCCAGGCAGTAGACTCGCCCTGAAAGAGCAACCGGGTATGCACCGTCTGCTGTAGAGTTCTGTTGTCCCATGATCATTCCGGTATTTATTCCGCCAGCACCACTGATAATGCCGGCGACTTTCAGGTCATAGGAGGTAGCGCTTACAATGAGTTCCCCTGGATTATCAGGATCAATGCTCACCAGCATACCGGGATGTGGCTGGATATCATTTGTGTTGCCAGAAATTTTGAATCCTTCGGAGAGATCAGCGCCACCGGTTATCTGCAGTATTTTGGTGGTTGTTTTGCCCGTTTCCCCATTCATCAATATGGTGGTGCTGCCAGAACTTTCACTGCGTATTTTCACATTTCCACGGAAAATAGCTGCATAGCCACTGCTGCCGCCTGATGCATAGATTCCCGTGCCACTTCCAATGTTAGAAGTAACGAACATCCCTCCGTAGCTTTCAGAAGGGTTATCGTAGGATGCATTGCCATATACACCAATACCAAAACCGCCGGCAGCCTTAAATTTGCCCCCATAATTATTATCTCCTGCAGTTGCAGATGATGCTTCACCATAGATGCCTCTCCCTTCACCTCCTGCAGCAAAAAACTTTCCCCCATAATTGGTTCCCGCTAATGCGGAGGATGAAGCATCACCCTGAACTCCGACTCCAGCAAAACCATTAGCCAGAAATTTACCACCATAATTAGTACTTCCCGGTGCTGAGGAAGAGGCTTCTCCATAAACCCCTCTGGCTTCATCCCCCGCAGCCAAAAATTTCCCGCCATAATTTTTAACTGCTCCGGTAGCCGTCGCCCGACCATAAGCTCCCGTTCCCCCACTTCCTGAAGCGGAA
>JAOZKP010000219.1:3827-5043 GCA_029935295.1 bacterium
TATAGCTGTTTTCACCACCAATCACTGCCCCTGTAGGACCGACATTTGCAGCACTGACACTTTTGCTCAAATTAAGAGGAATCGATACATTAAGAGTTACAGTATCGTTATAACCGCCCCCTGACAAGCCATCTCCGGCTATAACCGCCTTAATATCACCGCCGGAATCATTATCTTTTCCATCAGCAAACCCGGAAGGGACTCCACTTAATTCAGCCCACGAGACTCCGTCCTTGACTGAATCATCTACTGTGGGGTCGGTTTCCGTAAAACTCCCACTTCCTCCATCCGGCCAGGAGTTACGCGTATCTTCACCCAACCTGATTGACTCTAATCCCATATCCAACAAACCTCCCAACGTCACACCCTTGTCATCGATCAACAAGGTTGCTACTCCTCCAGTGCGCAAACTGGCCTCACTCAATCTCATATCATTTCCCACCAGCTCGTTGGACGTATCAATACTGCTCAAACTGAGTCTTGGAGTCATAACCTGACCATCACTTTCTACCTCAAGCCACAGGGTTTCAGTATTCAAGTTTGCAGTTCTTTGTTTTATGGTTATTTCACCCTGTTCAAAGATAAAAACAACTTTCTCTGGACCGACAACAATATCCTGTTTTTCCTCGAATAGTAGGTTGCCGCCGAACTCTTCATCATAGATACGAACAGTCATTTTAACTTGCTGACCAGGGTTAAGCTTTTCACCATTCTGAATGAATTGACCTTCCAGAGTAAGGCTGGCGTGACACATATTTTGTTCGGGTGAAAAGGTGATGAAGCATAATATGAAAAATAAGAATAAGAAAATGAAAGAGATACGCTGTGCTAACATTGCTGACACCCTCCGTGGAAATTAAATCTGATTTGGTAACGTTCATCATTTTTTATGATTATTGAGCATAAAAAAAGACAGCTTTGTTACCCCTTTAATTTTGAGGTAACCCGGCTGTCTTTTGAGCGAATGAATAAATAAGACCCGTGGCTTTCCGACCCCACCTTTCGGTGGGAATGGCTTTTGCGTCAATATATTTTTACTATAAACACAAATTGTAATTTGATGCAATACATTTTTACGGTTTATACCTAAATATCTATAGGGTAGAGGAAGGGTGGTGGGGCAAATCTTTATCCTTCACAAGATAGCATTTGCATAGTCGCGAATTTAAAAAGACCTCGAGAACGCCACGGCCATTGCTTCGCCCGCTTTAACGGG
>JAOZKP010000220.1 GCA_029935295.1 bacterium
CCTTTCATTTTCAGCATCACAATATCTTTTTTAGAGATACTGAAATAGTTGGCGGTAAGGCTGTTAAAACTGGTCGCCAGGATGTAGTCATCGGCGACAAAGCGAGCTTCCGGATCATAACTTCGATGTTTGAAACAGTGACAGCCGGCGGTCATTTCCGCAGCTGCCGGCAGAGCAATGAGAGTTATAAGCAATAACAAGCCGAAGACGACAAAAAAACTGCGGCTATTTTTTATCACAGTCATCAATTATCCTTGTAAATTAAGGAACAACAAAAGAGTCGTTCTTTTAGTAGATTAAAACAACTTCGGTGTATCGGGTGGAATTGCGGAACCGGATTCAGCGGCCGGGGTCGGAGTGGCCGCAGCGGGTTCTGGACTCTCTGGAAGCGGGGCGGCGTAGAAAGCCCGGCCGAAGAGGCGATGGAAGTCACTCCAGTCGGAATCTTTCGTTTTGCCGGTTTCAAGATGGGTGCTGACGGCGACGATTTTGGCATCGAGATCGTCAATGAAATTTAAGAGAATGGCTTCTAAAGTTTTGGGCCGTTTCGGTGAGCCGTATTCGTATTCGCCGTGATGACTTAAAATCAGGTGTTCGATCTGCATCAAGGTGGCATCGGGGAAATTTTTGATGGCTTTGGCTTTTTCCTGAATCATCTTAACCCCGATCATAACATGGCCTAAGAGCCTGCCAGCGGTTGAGTAATCAAGATTGCGCTCATAAACTAACTCCTTAACCTTGCCGATATCGTGGAGCAGGGCTCCGATCAGAACCAGATCGGCATTGATCTGGGGATAGAGCGGTGTCACCTGCAACGCCAGGCGGGCAACACTTAAGGTATGTTCGAGCAGGCCACCAAGCCAGGCGTGATGCATCGCTTTGGCGGCCGGAGCGATGGCAAAGGCTTCAGCAAAGGTTTGATCTTTCACAAAAAATTCCTGGGCCAATTGCTTGAGCCAGGGATCGCGAATATCTGTTACAATCTGCAACAGGTCACGCTGCAGCGTCGGGATATGCTTATCGGTCTGCGGCAGAAAATTACGCGGGTCAATCGGCCCCTGCCAGAGTTCGACAAAATTTAAGGTGAACTGGAGATTGCCGTTGAATACCTGGGTCCGACCTTTCATATGAACACAGTCGCCCTCTTGCAAACCGGCATCGGCCCGGGCCGCATCATCCCAGAGGAAGGCCGATATTTCACCACTGCTGTCACCCAGTTTAAGATTAAGATAATCTTTGCCGTTGCGGCTCTGGGCCAGGTTCTTGCGCCGGATTAAAAGCTGCAGCTCAACCGTCTGATTGGCTTCAAGGTCTGCGAGTTTAATCTTGGAAATGGTCATAACCGCTCCTGCCGCTAAGCTCTTCAGTCACTCCGTTGACAGACATAAATATCTTTTCCGTGTTGGTAATCCGGCCGATCCGGCTTAAAGCAACCTCAGCTGTAATGGCAATTTCTGAGATCTTTGAGCGCACCGCTGGATTTGCGGTAAAAAGCAATTCATAGTCTTCACCGCCGGTCAACAGACCCCGGCAATCTGTAAGGCCCGCAGTAACCAACTCGAACGCAGGCCGGGAAAGCGGAATAGCGGCCTGGTCAAGTTCAGCTCCGAGCCCACCGGACGCTGTCAGCAGATGACCTAAATCGGCAACCACACCATCACTTATATCGAGCATCGCATTAACTTTGCCGGATGCCGCCAGGCGGTGACCTAAATCTACTCGCGGAGTCGGACGCAGGTGCCGGTCCGCCAGAAAAGTGGCCCCGGAAACATCAATATCTGACCGCTCTAAACGCCCCTGCAACAGTTGCAAACCTAAAAAACTGTCACCGACAGTTCCCGAAACATAGATATCATCACCGATTTTGGCGCCACTGCGTAAAACAGGTTTGTTTTCCGACGCCAGACCGTTCACCAAGCCATTTAAAGTCACCGAAATCACAAGTTCCGATGCGGCCACAGTATCGCCACCGGCAAGCTGGACGTTATACGCTGCGGCCAGTCCTAAAAAAGCCGTAATATACTCATCGAGCCAGATTTTTTTAAGCTCTGCCGGCAGCGCCAGAGAGAGATAGGCACAGGCGGGTTTAGCCCCCATCGCCGCGAGATCGCTTAAATTTACCGCCAGGGATTTGTATCCAAGATTGGCGGCCGAGGTATAAGCAAGATCAAAATGAACCCCGGCGACCAACATGTCGGTAGTCGTCAGGATCCCGCTGCCGGACTCCGGCTGCCACCAGGCGGCATCATCGCCAACCCCAAGCTTAAGGTCGCCTGAGGCCGGCGGCAGGCGCCGGCGCAAATCCGCAATAAAACCAAATTCACCCAATTCTGCCACCGTTTCCGGCGAGCTGGAATGATCTCTACTTGGTTTTTGCTTTTGCACTGCTGCTCTTTTTGGCGGCCGGTTTTTGCTTACTTTTTGGCGGCAACGGTTTCAACTTCTGCGTCAAGGTATGACCCACGACTTCATCCGCCATCTTGATTGGAATAATCGTCAACTGTTTGCGAATATTCGCGGGGATCTCTTCCAGATCTTTACGGTTATCATATGGAATCAGAATCGTTGTCGCTCCGAAACGCAGCGCTGCCAAAACTTTTTCCTTCAAACCGCCAATCGGCATAACCCGACCCGCAAGGGTCAATTCGCCGGTCATCGCGACATTGCGATAGGCCGGAATTTTAGTCAACGCCGAAAGAATCGAGGTCAACATCGTTACCCCGGCTGAAGGGCCGTCTTTAGGCGTCGCTCCCGCCGGAACATGAACATGAATATCGTACTCTTGAAAAATCTTCGGATCAATCCCGAATTCCCGCGAACGCGAACGGATAAAACTCATCGCCGCCTGAGCCGACTCTTTCATGACATCGCCAAGATGACCGGTCAGCGAGAGGCCGCCTTTACCCGGCATCAACAGGGTTTCGACCATAAGCACAACCCCACCGTAGGGGGTCCACGCAAGACCGGTTGCAACCCCGACCTGATCCTCTCCCTGGCCACCCTCGGGCAGAAATTTAACCGGCCCTAACAATCGATGCAGAGATGACGGGCTGACCAAAGTTTTGCCGACTTTCTCTTTTTCGGCCACCTTAGTCGCAATTTTCCGACAGACCGAACCAATTTCCCGCTCCAGGTTGCGGACCCCGGACTCCATAGTGTAACTGTTAACCAACGTCAGGATCGCGGCCCGTGAAATTGAGATATATTTGGCGCTGATCCCGTTCTCCTCCATCTGCCGCGGAATCAGATAGCGCCGGGCAATATGAAGTTTCTCTTCATCAGTATAACCGGAGAGCTCAATAATCTCCATCCGGTCTCTAAGTGCCGCTGGAATCGGCTCTAAAGAGTTGGCAGTCGTAATAAACATTACATTCGAAAGATCGTAAGCAACACTCAGGTAATGATCGCTGAATTCCGAATTCTGTTCCGGATCGAGTACTTCCAGCAGGGCCGAGGCCGGATCACCGCGAAAATCGTTGCCGATTTTATCAATCTCATCCATCATAAAGACCGGGTTTATGGTGCCGGTCTGTTTCAGGCCCTGAATAATTCGGCCCGGCAGCGCCCCGATATAGGTACGCCGATGCCCGCGAATCTCAGCTTCATCCCGCATTCCTCCAAGAGAAAGACGATAGAATTTACGCCCTAAGGCCCGGGCCACTGATTTCCCAAGCGAGGTTTTGCCGACCCCCGGAGGGCCGACGAAACATAAAATCGGGCCGCGCAGCTTCTTTTTCAGTTTACAAACCGCCAGATATTCAATTATCCGCTGTTTGATCTTATCGAGACCGTAATGATCTTCAGCCAGAATTTTTCGGGCCTTGGTCAGATTAAGATTGTCACGGGTTTTTTTATGCCAGGGAACATCAATCATCCAGTCAATATAAGTCCGAATGATATTGGCTTCGGCAGCATCCGGATGCATCCGCTCCAACCGGCTAAGCTGTTTATTCGACTCTTCCAGTGCCAGTTTCGGCATCTTGCATTTTTTAATCTTATCCTTAAGCTCCTCCATCTCGGCCGAACGATCTTCACTATCGCCAAGCTCATGACGAATCGCCTTCATCTGCTCTTTTAAGAAATAGTCACGCTGGGTCTTGGTCATCTCGGCCTTGGCCTGGTTCTGAATTTTCGCCTGCATCCCGAGAACCTGAAGTTCTTTAGCGAGAATTTTGTTGACCTTATTCAGCCGTTTGACCCCGTCCTGCTCCTCCATAAAGGATTGAGCAACATGGAGTTTAACCCCGAGATTGGAGATCACCAGATCCGCCAGACGGCCCGGCAGATTAATATTATCAAGAATCATCGCCACTTCCGGGGCAATCGGCTTACCTAAAGATATCGCTTTCTCCAGGCGCTCTTTAACACTCCGCATGGTCGCTTCGGTTTTAAGATCAAGTTCGCCTTTTTCAACATCTTCGAGTTTCTCGATCCGCACCCGGAAAAGCGGTTTCCGCTGCACAACCTCGGTAATTGCAGCTTTTGCCAAACCCTGCACCAGAATTTTCACGCGGCCATCAGGCAATTTCAACATCCGCATTATCATTGAGATAGTGCCTACCCGGTAGACGCCGCCGCGATCCGGGTTTTCCTCTCTAAGATCCTTCTGGGTCACGAGAAAGATCAGCCGGTCCCCGGCCAGAGCTTCATCCACCGCTTTAATTGAGGCCTCACGCCCGACAAAAAGCGGCATGATCATAAAAGGAAAGACCACGACATCGCGCACCGGCAGCAGCGGCAGCTCATCCGGCAAGACCAGCTCCTCAGTTTCACCGTTTTCACCATCTTTCGGGGCCTCATGCGCCCCCTCTTCAATCACCGCCAGGGCATCCTCAAGGTCAAGATCATCTTCTAAATCTTCAAGGTCATCAATCTCAGCTGCATCAGCTTCATCAACACTGTCGAGATCTGAATCGGCCGCATCATCCAAACTTTCTTCGTTTTTATCGTTCTCATTTTCCGGTGGAGATGATTTCTCTTCAGGTTTTTTCTTTTTATCGTTACTCACTAGTTAACCTCCAGGTTATTAGTATTT
>JAOZKP010000634.1 GCA_029935295.1 bacterium
AAATCGTGCGAAAATGTAACTCTCTATCACCGTCATCGAAACTGAAAATTATTACCGGAAAATCATTTAGGCACAAATTGTCCGCAATGTTGTTACAAAGAGCTGTTTTGCCTGATGATGGAATTCCACCGAGTAAATATAAATTACCGCCAACGAAACCACCACTTAGTTGCTTTTGTAAGTGTGTAAGATCTTTAGCACCGAATTCAAACCGCTTGCAGACGTCTGTTTCGAAATCTTTTACGATGTCCTCAACTGACACTTGAAAGTCGGAGAGATTGATTTTATCAGATTTTATTGATTCTGCTTCTGATGATAGGATGGAGTTGAAAATATTACTGAGTTCGTCTTCTTCCATAGGAGGTTGGTTTTTTAGATTCCACATTTTCAGAAGTGACCAAACCTCTTCAGCAGGTAGCCCCACTTTCAACCAATGCCCGATTACACGAGTAGCACTGTCATTTCTAGAGCCCTCCGGACAACCCTGTTCTATCAAATCTACTATATTTTGATTTGAATTATTAGTAATATCAGGGATGTCGGGGATATCCATAAAATTTGCATCGAGTTCTTCACAATTGGTCAGTGTCGTTACTTCAGACTTTTTTGGTTTTGTCACTGATGCTTTGTCTTTACTATTTGAAGTTTTCTTAGGTTTCGTTGCAAAGTCAATAATCCAATCGCTTGCTTCAGAAATTTCGAGATCTAACAATGAGTAACCTTTTTGCCATTGATATTCTCTTTTTGAACCGTGAATCGAGGGTGGTGCAACAACATACCCTCCGTCAGCTCGTATATCTAACTTTAAGTTAGTACATGTGCTGGATTTGATCTCCATACCTTTTGGGTATTTAAAATACAAGTGGCGGCCTTTTCCCGTTTGTACCGTTGGAGTTTTAGGTGCACCGCCACATTCGTTGATATATTCTTCACCAATTTTACCGTCAACATCAAGCACGAATATATTTGAAATTTTACCGGTTATTATACCTATATTTGCTAAAGGCCAATCTCTAAACCAACCTTCGACTTCTGCCGTTGTTGGACGTTCCTCGCTGTATTTTTTCCACTGTACGAGAGACCTTTTTGAATAATTTATCAATAGCTTCGTTGCTATTCCATTCTTGAATGCTGTGTCAATCGTTGCGCCTTTTTTTCTTTCTTTATCAATACTGGTAGCCAGAACAGACTTAAATTCTTCCAAAAAATAGGGGTCATTTTCAATAAGCTTATTAGAATAAATAGGAATTACTGAGAAACCAAAATCTAGATATTTCATTGCATAATCAATTGTTTTCATTTTTCAATACCCCCTTCTATAGCAATTGATTCTGTACGCTGGTTAGCAACGTAACCAACTTTTTTTCTTGAATTGATAAATTCTTCAATTTCACTTCTGTGCCATCCAA
>JAOZKP010000635.1 GCA_029935295.1 bacterium
AAACGCAAAGAGGCCGGATCAATGATCCGGCCTCTTTGGGATTAAAACTTAGTATCGTAACAAAAAAATCAGCGTAACAGAAATACCGGCTGGCTACACTCCTGCACAACTTTATTGGCAACTGAACCGAACATCATATTGGATAGTTTGCCGGATCCGTTGGGGGAAATGATGACAAAATCAACCCCTTCACTGACGGCTACGCGGCAGATCGCCTCTGCTGGATTACCGCGTTCTACGCGGGTATCGGCAAGCACACCGGATTTCTCCAACTTAAGCCGGTGTTTTTCGACCACCTTCTCGCAATGAGCGATAGTTTGCGCCGTAATTGCCTCAAGCTGGCTCTGCTGAAAACCGTGATACTCAAGTTGTGACATTGGTACCACAATCATCAGGGTCACAGACATCGGCATCTGCTCTTTCATCTTAATAATATATTGCAGGGCTCGATGTGCAGCCAGTGAATCATCAACCGGAACTAAAACTCGTACAGTCATAATAAAAATCTCCAATTACTTTAGATACATTTGTTGTCGCCCACTATCAACAGGAAATGCCTGTTATAAACCGTAGAAGAATCTCGGCAGGCAGAGCACCAGGTCGGGCCAGTAGGTCAAGATCATTAGGATTGCGATTTGGATCACCAGGAAAGGCATTACCGCCTTGGCAACATATATCAGCCCGCGATTGACCAGCGCCCCGGTTATATAAAGACTGACCCCCAGGGGCGGCGTGCAGTAACCGATACCAAGATTGACTGTCATCAACAAACCAAAATGGAGTGAATTGATTCCATATTCAGGTAATATCGGCAACAGAATCGGCGCGAGAATTAAGGTTGCGGAGATAATGTCCATAAACATTCCGACAATCAGAAGCATTATATTCACTATCAGGAGAAAAGCCCAGGCTGAGTGCACCTGGCTGATAACCGCATCGGCAATCTGCGCTGGAATCTGCTCTAGAGTGAGATAACGACCAAATGCGGTTGCACCGGCAACAATGATCAAAAGGGTTGCCGAAGTCACAGCAGATGACACGACAACCGATTTGACTTTGTTGAACTTCATATCTTTATGGATAAAGATTTCAACAACGAAGGCATAGACACAAGAAACGACTGCAGCTTCATTGGCGGTAAAGACACCTGAGAAGATCCCGCCGAAGATGATAACCGGCAGCATCAGCGCCCAGAACCCTTCCCGCAAAACGGCAATCAACTCTTTGAAAGTTGGAGCCGGAGACCGTTTGAAATTTCGGTTGCGACAGTAGAAATAGGAGTAGACTGACATCGCCACAATAATCATGAGTCCGGGAACAAAACCGGTCATAAAGAGAGCCGCCAGGGAGTCATTACTGACCATTGAGTAGAGAATCATCGAGATACTGGGTGGAATAATAACCCCTA
>JAOZKP010000636.1 GCA_029935295.1 bacterium
TGTACACACTTAAGGACTTGACTGCAGTCAGGTGGAGGGAGTGGAAAAAGCATCAGATGGTTGCTGTGATCGGTGATGGCAGCTATGCGGCCGGTATCGGCATGAAAAACGACGCCAAGCTGGTTAGAACCCCGGGTTTAAACATCATGAACCTGTATATCGATAATAAAGAGCGTGTATCCATGGGCCAGCAACAGTCTTGGACATTGCCGTTTTTTGGAAAATTGATGAAAGGTCATAAGCTGTCACTGATTGCGTATCCACCGAAAAAAGCAATTGTTACTATGCCTCAGTAGGCCATTTTGAGACACCCTTAATTCTTTCGTAAGGAGAAACGAATCAGATGATAACAAGAAAAGTAGTTTTTTTGCTGTTTGTGTTGCTGTTTTCATCGGCTGCCACCGTTGGGGCAACGAATCCGTTGTTGTAGAAGGCGGTTGTTACTGTTGAAAATATGGAGCCCAGCTACCTGTATCCGGAGCAGATTCAGGAGGCCAATGATGACACAAGAGGTTATGCGTTATCTTGGTAATTTAAGAAAATATCCACCCAAAAAATCAAAAGTACTTATGCTGAAATGATAAATAACCGGAGTTTAAAAATGGAAAATATTTTACGGATTGATGTTGGGGCCATAGGCGGTCCTTCAGCAACTATCAGCCTGGCTGGTCGTTACGCCAGTTTGGGCGGCCGGGCCTTGACTTCAACGATGGTTTGGGAAGAGGTTCCTCCCTTGTGTGACCCCTTAGGTCCGGAAAATAAACTGATTATTGCTCCGGGTCTGATGAGCGGTTCGGCCGCCACAACTTCGGGACGGCTTTCGGTGGGTTGTAAGAGTCCGTTAACCGGCGGCATCAAAGAGGCCAATGCTGGTGGCCAGGCCTCTCAATATCTGGCCCGGTTGGGATTTGCGGCTGTGGTTCTGGAAGGTGAAAGAAAAAATGATGATCTTTACAAAGTCCATATCGACCAAAACGGGGTGAAGATCTCTTTATGTAATGAATTGCGAATGCTTGGCAATTATGATCTGGTTGAAAAAATAAAAGCCGAATATGGTGATAAAGTTGCCGTGATCAGTATTGGTCAGGCCGGTGAGCAGGGTTATGCCAACTCAACCATCGCTTTTACGGATACTGATTTTCGCCCGACCCGTCATGCCGGTCGCGGTGGGGTCGGAGCCGTCATGGGGGCAAAAGGGATCAAAGTAATTGTGGTTGATCGTGGAGGCAGCTCCCTGCGAAAACCGGTTGCCCCTGAAGCTTTCAAAGAGGCCAGCCTGAAACTGGTGGAGACGCTGCGCACTTCAGTGATGACCGGCGAGGGCCTGCCGGCATTCGGCACCGCTATTTTGATGGAAACCACCAACAGCGTCGGCGCCTTTCCCGCTTACAACTGTTCCAAAG
>JAOZKP010000035.1:0-2103 GCA_029935295.1 bacterium
GTGCCGGCGGGGATTCTTGAGGTTGGAATATGAAACTTTTTAATTACGTTGTAATCCAGCATTGGAACATTAATATTATCAGTCAACACGGGAATATTGCCCGGCTCTTCACCATTGAGAATCCGCATCGCAAGTCGAGCCACACTTTCACCTTGAGTACGACCACTAACCATTACTCCGCCAGCAACTCCGAGGCCAAGAAAAAAATCCCAGGCGGTATAGACCGGAAAGCGGCTGTTTTCAATAGCCAGGGCAGCCTGCTCCTGAACTGAAAAACTCTTCCCTTCCCGATCCCGATAAAATGAAAGCTCAAAAACGACACTCTCATCCGGGAGATTCTTAAGAGCAACAACCAACTCCGAAAGAGTTTTATTAAAGAGCTCAATAAATTCAACTTGACCAGCAAAATTCCGGGCTATTTTTCTGAACACATTTTGATGCGCCTCGCCGGTAGGGGTATTATCACAAACCACAGCAACAAACTTAACATTCGGCTGCAGTTTAAGCGCCAATTCAATCGTTCCCTTAATATCCGCAGCTTCAGCCACACCAGTTATTCTTTTAATGCCATAAATATTGTCCGGGGTAAAATCATTAATCCCACAGAAAGCTATCGGTACCTTGGGAAATAACTTCTGGCGCCGGGGAATAATAAAATCAAGTGCATTATTGTCCGTAGTAATTATAAGATTAAAATGGTAATCCCGATATTTTTTTTGGTATAATTCTTCCAGGAAAGGAAAAATAGCTGCCGGTTTAAAACGCTTTGAATCCATATATTCAAAGTGCCAATCAACCTTAAAGTCTGCCGCAGAGATTGTATCCTGAAGTGCCTGATTTATCGCTTCAGTCCAGGGGTGGGTGCGATGATATGAATTCAGGACAAGAATCCGAAAGTTTTTTTTCAAAACAGAAGTCTGAGGCTTATCTTGGGCAAGAGCTAAACTCGCCCCAGAAACGAAAAACAACAGAAACATGCAAAATATACATATTTTTTTCCAGGACTGCATAAGTTACTCCCGTTTAGTTTCCGGTTCGGCGATAGCGACAACATCAACTTCCGGCAAAAGCGGCCAGTAAATCTGAATCGTTGTCCCTTGATCGGTTTCACTTAAGATACAAACATAACCATCATTCTGTTTAACGATACCATAAATCATCGACAACCCAAGACCGGTACCCTGACCCACCTCTTTAGTCGTATAAAAAGGTTCGAAACAGCGTTGCCGGGCCTCGGGAGTCATCCCGCAGCCGTTATCAATCACTTCAATTAAAGCGAAAGCACCGGGCCGGCTGCCGGTATGCGTGCTGACAAACTCAGCATCAAGTTCAACCTGAGTCAGTTGTAAGACAGTTTTTTTGGCCCGGGTAACAGTTTGGAGAGCATCCCGGGCATTAACCAGGAGATTGATCAACACCTGTTCAACCTGACCGGGGTCAGCCATAATCCGGATTGACTGAGTTTCATCCGGAAGTATAAATTTGAGCTCAATATCCTCACTCAGAAGACGGTGCATCATCTTCATCAGGTTTTTAATCAGTTTATGGAGAGAGGTTTCCCGGGGTTGAATTATCTGGCGCCGGCTGAAAGCCAGCAGCTGGCGCGTGAGATCTGCAGCCCGCAGACCGGCTTCATTGATTTCGATAAGATCCGCGCGTATCGGCGAATCAACTTCACACTCATCAATCAGGATTTCACTGAAACTATTGATAACCGTTAGAATATTATTAAAATCATGGGCAACCCCGCTTGCCAGCGTCCCCACCGCCTCCATCTTCTGGGACTGAATTAACTGATCCTGAAGTTTATGGGTGACAGTCACATCATGTTTAATTACGGCAAACTTAACAATCGCTCCATCAGCATCCAGCAACGGGAAACCGGCGGCATCTTCATAAACGGTTGTTCCATTCTTATGCCGACTGGCAATAATGCCGCGCCATCTCCGCCCCTGATTTACAGTCTGCCAGAGATCTGCCCGCTGCTCTTCCATTTCATTGTTTGCAAAAAGCTGCAACGAATTGCGGCCCAGCATCTCCGCTTCAGAGTAACCACTTAGCTGCTCATAACCGTGATTGACAAACTCAATCGTACCATCAAGT
>JAOZKP010000035.1:2203-7492 GCA_029935295.1 bacterium
GTAACCACTTAGCTGCTCATAACCGTGATTGACAAACTCAATCGTACCATCAAGTCCAACAATCATTACCGCCGAATGGGTTTGTTCAATAAGGCTTGCGAGTCGACGCATATATGATCTCTGCTTGGCGCTCTTTAATAAGCGGTTGTTACTATTACGAAAAATAATAAAGATGGCCAACAGACCTGCGAACCATAAAATAAGATAAACCCATAAAATCTTCAACATATGGCTTTGATGATGGGCTAAAACTTGCCTCACTGGAATTGAAACACTGGTACCCCCGCGCAGCTCACCGACTTTGTACCCCTGAATCCCGTGACATTTAAGACAGCTCTTTTCCACAAAAAGCGGCCGCATCAAACGCAGAAAAAGCTGGCCGTCAATCACAACCTCAGCAACCACCTCCGGCACACCCCGGGCCAAATCTTTAAGGGCCCGAATTTCCCAGGTATCAGGTGCGTTTTTTGGATTCAGCGGTTTCAGACTGGTAATATGGCCCCGAAAACCAAACTTATCAAAGCCCAGTTCAGAGACCTGCCGGACAACATAAGCAGGATTCATCAAGGTTAAAGGCTGACCGTCACGGGTTACAAGATCCCGCCGAGGCAAATGCGAAAGATAGGGGTTGGATGGGGTATTTTGGTCAGGAATAACATAGACGCCGCCATGACTTGCAACCCAGCGCCGCATAACCAGATCTTTATTGAAAGTATCACGGCCCCGGGAGATCACGTTAAGTTTAACCATCTCAAGACTACTGAAATAGTCAAACAGACCGAGACAGACAAAGACAAAAGTCCAGACCAAAACTACAGCAATAGTATAACGCAGAAGAATTTTTCTATTTTTGCTAGAGACAGCAAATTTTTCCATCAGACAAACTCCAGAAAGAGATCATACTGGTTTTTGTAAAGGATAGGAATGGATAAAGCCGGGCGCAAGGCGCCAGAACTTCACTTGTGTCGGTACGGAAATCAGTTGCCATAAAACAGAAAACTGATGACTGTTCAGGTTAACTATCTTCCGATAAGTTCTTTGAAATATGCTGGGTTATTATAACCTTAAAGCTAGAGAACCATTTAGGTATTTATGCACAAGACTTGATATAAGTGTTTGATAGGGAATTCCTTCTTCAATGGCCTTTACCTGAATCTGATGATAATCCTTTTGTGTAAGACGAAGATTTATACGTTTTTCTTTCTTTAAAGTATTCCGGGCAGCCATTACCGCCTTAGCTTTTTCATTATCAATGTTTTTGACCAGTTGCCATTCATCCCGCTCGATTGACTCCATCAGATTTTTTTCTTCCTGATCTATTGGCGTAAACGCCTTTTCACTTATTTTTTTCATCACTCCCCTTTTAAACCATATTGTTTTGTATATTTTCGGCTTGGGAAAGCAGTTTTAAGAAAAATTTCAACCTCGTTTTCTATAAAAGGTACAACAATGGCGTAATTCTCAATTTCAAGAATATACATTTTTTGATTAGATCTTCCTGGATTTTCCGCAATTCCGATTATCTGCTCTGTTTCGATCAAATAAGCTATCTCCTCAAAAGAAATCCCCCGCATACTTTTCAAAATTTCATTTTTTTCGGAATTCCAGTTTAGATATTTCATATTTACTAATATAAGCCCCCGTCTGCCTTTTGTCAACAAACGGTCTCAAATAACCTGAAATGTAACTATTCAACCAATTTCAAAAACCATTTAAACCACCCGTTCGCTAACGCTCACTAGAGAGCACAGAGATAGCAAGTAGAGGTTTTTCTCTGTGTTCTCTGTGGTTAAATGCTTCACGGGTTATCCCGTCAGGGATGTTCCGATGAAGAAATTTAGGCAAAATTAAAAAAGATATTATGCTGAAGAGTTGCCCTGAAATTTACTCTAATTCTTCAAATAAATTTTCCCCTGAAAGCTATCATGTTCTTTCTGGTATCGATCAATATGCTGGAGAACCTGGAGTTTGTTGCGGGCCCAGTCGGGGGCGATGAAGATATCGCGGTAGCCTTCGGCGGTCAGGCGCTGGACGACGACTTCAGACGGGAGGCGTTCGAGGAAACCGGCGACATATTCGACATATTCGGCCCGGCTTAGAAGTGAGAAAGGTTTTTCTTTATACTCCTCATAAAGAGGCGTGCCATCAAGGAGTAAAAGGGAATGAATTTTAACCCCGGACACCGGCAGATTGGCAATAAAATCTGCGGTCTGCCAGACCATCTCGCGACTCTCCCAGGGCAGGCCGATAATCGCATGGACGCAGAGTTTAATTGAACTTTCTGAGAGCATTGCGACGGCCAGATTAAACTCTTCCAGGGTATGACCCCGGCCGATTTTTTCAAGGCTTTGTGGGTGGCAAGACTGGAGGCCATATTCGAGCCAGACATCATATTCCCGGCTGAATTCATCTAAAAGTGCCACCACTTCCGGAGACATGGTATCGGGCCGAGTACCGATCGACAAACCGACAATATCATCAACTGCCAGCGCCTCTTCATAGATTTCACGAAGATGCCCAATGTCGCCATAGGTATTTGTAAAAGTCTGAAAATAAGCGACAAATTTAGTCGCTTTGCGCAGTCTGCGGTAGAGGATTTTACCGGTTTCGAGTTGTTCCGTGACTGAAGGCAGCGGCCCCTGCTGCCGCAGCTGTGAGCCGCGCCCATCACAATAGCAACAGCCACCGGAACCGCGACTGCCATCACGATTCGGACAGGTAAAACCGGCATCAATCTGAATTTTATAGACCCGATCGGAAAAGTTATTCATATAATAGCTTTTCAGATCATAAAAGGGTTTACCCATTACCCAGAGCGGATGCTGCAATTTTTTTGATCTCATTTTTGCACCTGCTATTTAATCAGAGAGCCGGCAATAAGTTCAGAAGCGATATAACCGGAGCTGATGGTTCGTTTATCACCATGCACTAAAACCACTGCCACCGCAACCATTTTGCCGGTTTTCGGATTTTTGCCGAAACCGGCAAACCATTCGCAACGATTACCACATACCGGCATATCGAGACTGCCGGTTTTGCCGCCAACATCAAGTTTGCGAAAAGCCCGGCGGCGGCGAACATCGCGGAAAGATTTCCGCGCCGTACCATATTTCACGGTCGCCCGCATCATTGCCGTCAATTCGTGACAGGCATTTTTGTCATGCAGTTGAAAATCACATTTCTGCGGCTGGTGATAATAGATTTCAGCCCCATTTTCAGCAACTACCCGTCTAATAAAATAGGGCTGCGGCAGATTATCTGCAACCAGCGGCGCTCCCGCAAGCAGTGCCGCATGCAGGGGTGAGAGAGTGGTTGTTTTAATAAAACCGCTGCTGGTTTCAGCCTGCTGAAACTTGCTTTGCGGCATAGCAACCCGGCTGGCAACAACCGGCTGATCAAATTTCAAAGGGTGATTAAAAGCAAATGATTCAGCCAGGCCGACCAGTTCATCGGCCGAGAAAAAATCAATTCCGAATTTCCCGAAAACCGGATTAACGCTGCGTGCAAAAGCTTTCTCAAACGAGATATCTTCCGGCCGATAGCGATAGCGGGATTTCCCTAAACCTAACTGATATTTATAGAGCGTATGATGACGGCCGACCACCGGATAGTGAGTCTTGCGCGTAACTTTCTTTTTATCTAAAACCCCGTAAGCAGTAACAATCTTAAACAGTGAGGCGGCCGGAAATTCTGAAACCAGACAGAGATTGCCGCATTCTTCCGGCAAAATGCTGCCGTTGTCATCGGCATGACGGAAGTCTGACATCGCCTCAACCGCACCGGTTTGCAGATCGATCACAATCCCGGCACCCAGCAGCGGGTGATAACGCTTAAGCAGTTTGATTAACTTAAACTGCAGAGCTTCATCTAAAGTTGTAATGACTTTGATTTTCTGGTCAGCGACCGTAACCTCATCCAGAACCGACGAGAATGGCAGGGTCGTAAAGAATTTTTTTGGGAATAGATCCGAATGTTCAGCCGGATTAAAAGGATTCTGCCAGACGCAACCGGCGGCAGCAGCCGGCCCCGATGCGGCCGACGATGCTGCAAGCGAAGAGCTTTCACCAACCAGCTGGGGCACACTCTTCTGCGAGCTGAGTGAAAAAAGCAGGAAAATCCCACCGAGCAGCAGGAGCCCCACCAGGCAGACAATAATTGACCGCCCGGTAAAGACCCCCTGCACAATCCGGGACCAGAAAATCAGCCGGCGATTATTCCGATTACGCAAAAGTTAAGATCACTTTTTCTCACCGGAAGCCGGTTTTTTGGCGCCGGTGTAATCGGTAAAATCCTTAACCATCTTTTTCGCCTGCCAGGAGGGCAGTAGAAACGGCTGACTGACCTGCGATGAAAGTGCTCGAAACTCATTGCCGTCAACATCCAGAAATGCAATTGACAACTCGGTCTCATCACCTTTAACAACTATCCGATAAACCGATTCTTTGAATTCATCAGGACTTAAATCTTCGAGATAATCTTTACACTTGAGATCGGTCATCGCATTAAGCAGGCCCGAAACCGCGGCTGCGGCCACCGGGGTTCCATCCGCAAGCTGCCAGATGACAACCGGCGCCGGCGGCGGTTCTTTAGCTTCAGTTTCAGACGCAGATTTGGAATCAGACTGGGCCTCGGTTTTACTGTCAGTTTCGGGCTCAGGAGTTTTCTTAACCAACTCAAGCAGCTCTTTTTTCCCGTCTTTAGTCCGCTCAAGGGTTATCCGGTCAATTTTTTCCCGCTCTACAGGCGGCAATTTCACAACCTCTTTATCACGCAGATCGGAAATCTTTGAAAAGAAATTACTTTTTAAATTACCCAAAGCCTGGTAAACATTCCGGTCGCCTTTCAACATCACATAGGTCTGCCGTAATGAAGCACTGTTTTTACCGATCATGACCTCGCGCAGGAGCTCTTTTTCGTGAAAAAGTTTAACTGTAAACCCTTTTTTTTCATTTAATTCATAAAGCTGATAATTCTCTTTTTCAGAGATCAGAGCCACCAGCTGCAGATTTCTGATCTCATCAACCATTTTTGCAGCCCGGGCATTATCCGCCCGATACGACTTCGGCCCGACAACCCAGTTGCCGTCAACCTGCCGCAATTCAACCTTATGATCACCCTCTTCGAGAACTAACCGATCAACCGAAGCATCAATTTCAGCTAATTTGGGTAACTGATAATTGGTTTGCCCCTTCTTCTGATAAACCAACAGAGCCGCCAGGCCGATAATTGCCACCAGTAACAGTAAATACTCTTTCTTCATAATCTATAACCTCATAAAGCTACAACTAA